>JBDLIO010000517.1:0-3090 GCA_039714865.1 Acidobacteriota bacterium
AAAAACGGAGGCATACCTGTTTGTCTGTCGAGGCTTTTTGAAAGTGCCCAGGGCCCAAGGATTTGACGAAGGTCGCCGATGAGAATCGCTCAGCTTAGGAGATAGCTACAAAGAGGTCGGGTTTGTGTTTTTCAAACGCTTCGACCCAATCTCTGAACGTTGGATATTCCGGAAGACGGACAAATACGGGGGTTTGCCCTTTCAATGCTGTCGGCCCTTTGGCTCCTGTCGAACGCCTCGGCTGCCTTAGACCTCTTCGACCCTTTTGACCTTTGTTATTTCGTGGCTGCTACTCGTCGTCTTTGGAGGGGACGTCGATCTCGGCCAGAGAGGACTCGAGGTCTTCCAGCCGTTTCCTGAGCAAGCTCATTTCCTCGCGGGCACGCCGAACCGGCCCGATGCGATCGATTGATGCCTGGACCAGTCGGTCAACCGAAGTCGAGAGATGTTCAACTGAGCTGGTAACCGCTTGCTCGCCCATTCGTATGATGTCGTGCAGCAGTTCGTTGGGCAGCATTGAATTCCCTCGGCGCCCCTCCTCGGAGATGATCTGGGTCAGGGTCTGAGGGGTGACGTCATCCTGACTCTTGTTGTCGATGACACGGATCTCCTGCCCGTGCCGGATCCAACCTGCAAGTTCTTCCAACGAAACATAACGGCTCTCTTCGGTGTCGTAGAGCTTCCGGCTGCCATACCGCTTTATCAATCGAATCATGCTGCACTCCCATCACGCCATTGGGCTCATCAGTTACTGGTCGTTCCTCACACGAGTACGCGCCGGTTTCTGCGGCGAATGCCGTCAGAGTCCCAATGGTAGCTACCTTCGCGAGACTACCGCGGTGCGGCATTGCTGTCAAGAATGAGCATCGGGTCAACTGTCGCATTCGGTTCGTAAATGGTTGAAGAAAAGGCGTTGCGGCCTTCGCCTTGGCAATAGTCTCAAATGACCGCAGGCGCTCCGGGTGAAAAAATGCCGCAACGCAGCAATGCTCAAATTTGAGAGGGATACTCCAGACAGTAGCCCTGAACGTAGTCGAGGCCGATGTTCTTGAGGACTTCCAAGGAGGCTTCGGTCTCCACCCACTCCCCAATTGTACTCAGGCCCATCGCCAGCCCGATCTGGTGGATGGCTGCCACCATTTCCCGGTGGACCGAGTCTTTCTCGACATCCCTGACCAGGCTGCCGTCGATCTTGAGGTAGTTGACTTGCAGATCCTTGAGGTACCGGAAGGAACTGAGTCCGCTTCCGAAATCGTCGAGGGCGAAGGAACACCCTTTTTCCCTCAAAACCCCGATGAACGCCTGAGCCGAGGCCAGATGCGAAATGGCGGCCGTTTCCGTAATTTCGAAGCAGAGACGGGTCGGATCAAGGTCATTTCGGTCGAACTCCGTCAGAATGGCATCCAGGATTGTCCGGTCCGCGAGGGACTGGCCGCTGAGGTTGATGGAGTAAAGCTGACGACCTTCATTATCCGCCGCCAGGTCCTGCCGGATGTACGCAAACGCCCTCCGGATCACCCAGAGATCGAGAGACGGCATCAAGCGATATCGTTCTGCTGCCGGAATAAACCGGCCTGGCAGGATGATCTCGCCATTGTCCAGGAGCCGTAGCAGAAGCTCGACGATCTTCGGTCTGTTCTCATCCTGCAGGGGAATCATCGATTGGCGGTAGAGAACGAATTCATCCCCTTCGATCGCACGGTTGAGGCGTTCCACCCACTGGGCTTCGTGGTGGCGGGCCGCAACCTCGACATCCTCGGGGTGAGAGATGTGAATTCGGTTTCGTCCGCGCTCCTTTGCGACGAAACAGGCGGCGTCCGCTGCGCCGAGAAGTTCGTTGAATCTCGGACTGTCTTTTGTGACCGGGACGATGCCGATGCTGACCCCGACCTCGAATATTCTACCCTGCCACAAGAATCGATAGTCCCTGACGGTTTGGAGGAAGGCTCCAGCACGCTCCTCCGCCTCGTCCATGGTGCAGTCGGTCAAGAGAAGCCCGAATTCGTCGCCACCGATTCGGGCAATGATGTCCGTACCTCGTGCCGTCGCCTCCAGGACAGCGGAGAGTTGTTGCAGCATCTGGTCTCCGACCGAGT
The DNA here is from genome assembly GCA_039714865.1 of Acidobacteriota bacterium. GTDB lineage: Bacteria > Acidobacteriota > Thermoanaerobaculia > Thermoanaerobaculales > Sulfomarinibacteraceae > DAOWGJ01. The sequence continues at coordinate 2,097 of JBDLIO010000517.1, forward strand.
GCCCGCAGGTATCATTGACGACCTTGAAGGCGTCGAGGTCGAGGTAGCACAGGGCGTGCTGCCGCCCGGTGAAAGTGGCGTTCGTCAAGGCCTCGCCGACCCTGGATTCGAATTCCCGCCGGTTGAGCAACCCGGTCAGGGTGTCATGCGAGGCCTGGAAGGCCATCTCCCTTTCGAGCCCGCGGATATGGGTGACATCCTTGACGATCAGGACAGCGCCGAGCACCTGTCCCTGGTCATTGCGAATGGGCGAGGCCGAGTCCCGAATTGCGAACTCCGAACCCCCTCGATGAAAGAGTGAGCACCACTCCGGCGAGGCGACCGTACGACTTTGGCGGAGGCATTCGGTCAAGGGGTCCTCCCTGAGTTTGCCCGTTCCGTCCTCCATCGCCCGGTAGACCTCATCAAGCCGTTTGCCCCTGGCCTCATAGCTGGTCCATCCGGTCAGTTCCTCCGCTGCGGGGTTGAGGTAGTCGATCAGGCCGGTCGCATCACTGCGGATAACGCCGTCCCCGATTGACTTCAAGGTAACCTCGGCTCGTTCCCGTTCTTCCTTGAGAGCCTGTTCGGCCGTCTTGAGGTCGGTGATGTCGGCCGAGACTCCGATGATCCTTTCGACGTGCCCCTCTGCGTCGACCACCGCCTGACCTCGGGCCGAAATCCAGACGATTCCTCCGTCATGGGGGAGGTCGTAGCGATGTTCCACCGAATAGAGATTTCCGGTGCGCAGGGTGTGGCGAAGGGCGGCAGCCACCCGGGTTCGGTCCTCGTCCAGGACCCGTCGGTTCAATTCCGTACCGGTCTTGGGGATCACCTCGGGTCCAAAGCCATAGAAGCTCGCGGAGGAGACCGGCATCAAGACCTCGTCTGTGGCGGGATTCCATTCCCAGGCCACGCTGCGTCCGGCCATTTGTGCCAACTCAAAGCGGTCCTGGCTCTGGCGGAGTTCGCGTTCGATTCTGACACGCCGGACGGCACTGCTGAGAATCTCGCC
>JBDLIO010000518.1:0-3081 GCA_039714865.1 Acidobacteriota bacterium
CGTGGCATACAGCGAGGGCCGTTCGGAAGAGATTCCTTCTCCGCGGAGGGTCAGGCCGACGGAGAACCTTCGGTGGGTCGCCGCGTGTTTTGTCGGGCCGGACGGGCGATGGCTGCTCCGGAGAGTCCAGGAGGGGCCGATCCTCCGGGGTCTGTGGTTGCCGCCTCTGGCCGATCTCGAAGACGATGACGATCCCACAGGCCTCGCAGTCAGGCTGGCTCCCGAGGGCCTGGCCGTGAAAGGAGCGGTCGAGTTCGGCGGCGTGCGCCATCACATCACCCATCGCCGTATCGAGGTCATTCCGGTTCTGATCGATGCGCAACACGCCGATCTTTCCGCCGCGACGTGGCAATGGACCCGTCCCGGAGCGGTTGTCGGAGGGACATCCAGCTTGTTCGAGAAGCTCCATAAAGTCATTAGAAACAGTGGAAAAGACAACTGAAATCGATACTAACGCAGTGCGGCATAATCAATGAACCGTGATTCAGTTCTCTGTTATACTTCGGCCTGGGATGAGGTTTGGCGGGCCTTTTGAGGCTGGTAAATAGAGCTGGGCCTGGTTCCGCTGTTCTGATCGGGGGAGGGGACATGCATCACGCGACAGCCGGTGTTTTTCTTGGGATTCCTGGTGTGGTCTGGTTCTGGATCATCAGTATTTTCGGAATCGGGGGGGTTGTCTATTCCCTGAGCCGACGCTTCCAGATGCTGATGCTGGGCCGAGAGGAAAACCGGTTCGACCGGGTGGGTGAGCGCTTCAAACACATGCTGGTCTTCGCGATCGGACAGAAGAAGATGTTCGACGACCCGTTTGCGGGTCTTTACCACCTCCTGATCTTCTACGGATTCCTGGTGGTCAGCCTGCGCACTGTGTCGATGGTCATCGAGGGTTTCTTCGCAGGCTGGGAACTCCCACTTCTGCACACACCGGTGGGCCACGCCTATCTCTTTTCCAAGGACATTTTCGAGTTGTTGGTCCTGATCGGGCTGGCTTTTGCCCTGTGGCGGCGAACCGTGCAGAAAAAGGACCGGGTGATCAACAGCTTCGGCGCCTTCCTGGTGGTCGGTCTGATCGGCGGCTTGATGATCACCGATCTGGCGTCCGAGGGGGCAAGGATTGCAGGCGGGGCGATCGACGGCTCCTTCCTGCCGGTATCCGCCGCAGTCGGGGCACTCTTCAGTGGGATGTCTGAGGGCGCCCTGCAGCTGATCTACACCTCTTTCTGGTGGATTCACCTGGCCATCCTCTACTACTTCGCCAACGAACTGCCCTACTCAAAACACTTCCACGTCTATACGGCGATTCCCAACGTCTTCTTCGCCAAGTTGCATGCAGCAGGCTCTCTGCCGACGATGGACCTGGAGAATATCGAAGACGACACACGCTTCGGGATTTCCACGGTCACCGACTTCACATGGAAGCAGATGTTGGACTTCTACACCTGCACCGAGTGCGGACGCTGCCGGGAGTTCTGTCCGACGACCCTGACCGACAAGCCCCTGCAGCCGGTGCTGTTGACCAAGACCCTGCGCGATCAGGTCTATTCGGAACAGAAGGGTCTGTTGGGAGATCCAGGAGAAAGTGGCGGGCAGTCGGAAGACGAACTGGTGCCGGTGATCGTCGATCCCGAGATTATCTGGGCCTGTACGACGTGTCGCTGGTGTGAACAGGCTTGCCCGCTTGATATCTCCTATGTCGACAAGATCGTGGAGATGCGCCGCAATCTGGTCCTCGAGAAAGCGGAGTTCCCCGAGGCGGCCCAACCGGCCTTCAGGGGGTACGAGGTCAACGGCAATCCCTGGCAGTTGCCGGCCGAAGAGCGGGCCAACTGGGCCGACGGGCTCGATGTTCCCCTTGCGTCCTCGTCCGTCGGAGATTTCGAATACCTGTTCTTTGTGGGTTCTCCAGGCAGCTACGACGACCACGGCAAGAAGGTCTCACAGTCCCTGGTCAAAATCCTCAATGCCGCCGGTGTGAAGTTCGCCATCCTGGGCGCAGAAGAACTGACCTCCGGAGATGCCGTTCGCCGCCTGGGCAACGAATACCTCTACCAGATGATCGCCCAGCAGAACATCGAGACAATGGACGGCTACGGCGTCAAGAAGATCGTCACCAACTGTCCGCACGTCTTCAACACCCTCAAGAACGAATACCCGGACCTCGGCGGGAACTACGAGGTCATTCACGGGACCCAACTGGTTGCCGACCTCGTACGGGCAGGCCGGATTCAGCTGACCGAGACCGTCGATGAGGTGCTGGCCTACCATGATCCCTGCTATCTGGGGCGGACCAACGGCGAGTATGAGGCGCCCCGGTTCCTGCTCAAGGTCATGCCCGGCCTCAAGGTGCACGAGGCGGATCTGCAACGAGAGCGCTCGATGTGCTGCGGCGCCGGCGGCGGGCGAATGTGGCTGGAAGAAGATCTGGGAACCCGGGTCAACCAGCTGCGTTTCTCCCAGCTCAAGGAGTCGGGCGCCACCGACGTTGCCGTCGCCTGCCCCTACTGCTTCTCCATGCTCTCCGACGCCCAGAACGAAACCGGGCATGAAGAGGCGAAGACCTGGGATGTCATCGAGTTGGTGGCGAGGGCGATGGGGTCTGCCAAAGAATAAGACGCCGGAATTTGCTCCTGGATATTCCGCAGATCAAATGCCGAAGCTGGTAGTGCTATGGTTCATAGCGTCATCGGCAACCGGGTCTCTCCGGTGCGAGCGATGAGCTGTCTGGGAGGCATATGATGCGAAGATGTGGAGTGTTGGCGTTGTTGGCGGCGGTGGTGTTGGTGACTCCGGTAACAGAGGCGGCAAAGCCGATCGTCGTCGGTGAGCACGTCAGCGCAGGATTCGAGACGCTTCACCCCTACCAGAGTTCGGGCAGCGCCCAACCGGTGCTGACCTGGACCGACGTCGTCGAGTACCCTGACGCCGTCTACATCGCGGTCCACTTCGCGCGCATGGATCTCGGCGACGGCGACTATGTCGTCGTCCGCTCCCCCGACGGCGCCCAGCAATGGACCTACACGCGCTTCGGCCGCCACGATCTCGGGGCGACGCCGGAGGGCTTCTTCGCCACCCACATCAAGG
>JBDLIO010000519.1:0-3080 GCA_039714865.1 Acidobacteriota bacterium
GGGACACCGGCAACGGGCTGACTTCGAACCTGGTTCGTGCAGTTCATCTCGATCAGGACGGCACGGCTTGGATCGGAACGTACGGCGGCGGTCTCTATCGTCTCGATGGTGATCACCTCAGTCATTTCGGAAAGCACAACGGTCTGCGAGAAAACGTCGTCTCCATGATCGTCGAGGACGAATTCGACCGGCTGTGGTTGACCGGAAACTCAGGGGTGACCCGCGTTTCAAAATCGGAACTCCAGAGGATCGCCGACGGGCTGTCGGACGAGGTTCACTCGACCTTGTTCGGCAAGAGTGACGGCATGCTCGAGAACGAATGCAACGGGGGCAGCCAACCGGCAGGCTTCCTGGCCGCCGACGGTCACTTCTGGGTGCCGACGATCAAGGGAATTGCCGTCGTCGATACGCGGGCAGACTCGGTCAATCCTCTTCCACCGCCAGTTCACATCAAGGAAGTCCGGATCGACGGCCGACCACTGGACCTGTCCCGGCCGATCGACCTTCCACCGGGCAGCCGCAACCTCGAAATCAGCTACACCGCCCTTTCCTTTGTCGCTCCATCCAAGGTCCGCTTCAAGACACGCCTGACCGGCATCGATGAGGCTTGGCAGGACACCGGGAACCGGCGGGTCGCCTATTTTCCTTATGTGCCCCCCGGGCGACATCAATTTCAGGTGATCGCTTCCAACAACGACGGTGTGTGGAATGACACCGGTGTCTCGTTCGATTTCACCGTCGAGCCCTACTTTGTTCAGACACCATGGTTTTTCGGCCTGGTCCTTTTGGCGGTGGCGGCTGTCGTCGTCGCCTTCATGCTCACCAGACAGCGGGCACTCAAACGCAAGGAGCTGTTGCTGAGCAGGTTGGTGACCGACCGCACTTCCGAACTGCAGCGGCTGGCGAAGCTGACGGAGCGAATCAACTCCGGCTTCCTGCTCGAAGAGGTCCTGCAACATATCTTTGACGCCTGTCGGCCGGCGATTCCTTATCATCGAATCGGCTTCGCCGCCCTGACCCGGGACGGGAAATCCGTGCGAGCCCGGTGGGTCTGCAGCGATTCCGAAACCATGGAGATCGACCGGGGCTACGAGGCGCCCCTCGAAGGCAGCAGCCTGGCTCGGATCCTCGAAACCGGCAATCCCCGCATTCTTGACGATCTCGAGGCCTACCTGCGCGATCACCCCGATTCGGAATCCACCCGGCGAATCGTCGCGGAGGGCATGCGATCCAGCCTGACGTGCCCGCTCGTCGCAATGGGAAAGCCGATGGGATTTCTCTTCTTTTCGTCCCGGCGAAGGGCCGCCTTCACCGACGACCACGTGAAATTTTTTCTTCAGATCGGCGCCCACCTGTCGTTGGCGATCGAGAAGAGTCGACTCTATTCCGACCTCCTCAATACCCGTGAGCGCCTCGAGGAAGCCAACCGTGCCCTCGAGATCCAGGCATCACGAGACGGGCTCACCGGTCTTGCCAACCGGCGCACTCTCGATCGACAAATCAACCTGGAGTGGAACAGGGCGATCCGCTCGAGGACCCACCTGTCCCTGATGATGATCGACATCGACCATTTCAAGCTCTTCAACGACACCTACGGCCATCTCCAGGGTGACGATTGTCTCAAGAAAGTCGCCGACGAAATCCAGCGGGCCTTCCATCGGGCCGGCGAATGCGCCGCCCGGTACGGCGGTGAGGAGTTTGCGGTTGTGCTTCCGGAAGCGACGGCGGCGGAGGCCTGCCAGGCGGCCGCCTACCTCCTGAAAAGCATCGACAATCTGGGCCTCCAGCACGAGACGTCCCCAGTCGGTCCCAACGTGACGATCAGCATCGGTATCGCTACGGCCCTGCCGAAATCCACCGCGCCGATCCAGAACCTCATCGCCGAGGCCGATAACGCGCTCTATCGCGCCAAGAGGGACGGCCGCCACGGCTGGGTCCACGCAACGGCCGACGGCGATGTCTGATCTCAGCCTTCGGTATCTGCGGTCTCCGCCTCGGTACTCTTGTCCCTGAAACCAATTCGATCAAAAGGATTGACGATGCTCGAGGCGATATTCATCTGGTGCGCGGAGATGCGTTTGAGAAACCTGGAATACAGCGCAATCGCCACGGCATCAGGCCCGTCGAGGCCGGTCTCACCGTCGATCAGTTGGTTGACGATGTCGTCGGTTTTCTTGGCGATCCACCAGTGCTCCGACATGACCTCGCCGGCAGCCTCCTGATCCGATGCCGGCAAAGCTGTAATCAGTCTGTCGAAGGCCTTCATCACGGTCGACTCGATCCGGCTCACCCTCTTTTCGAAGGGACCGCACTGCAGCCTTTCCGGATGACGGAGGGCCAGATCGACAATGTTCTTGGTGTAATCGCCTATGCGCTCGATATCGATGACGATGCTGATCAGCACCATGCCGCCGTGCAAATCGGCGCCCTGGCCCAGGGCCAGATGAGTCATCGCCTTGCGCCGGACCTCACGTTCGAAGTGGTTGATCTTTTGATCGGCGGCATACACATCCATGTCCAACCGGGCGTCATCCCTCTGGCGAAGACTCTCGATCGCCGTGGCGAACATTCGGCTGTCCAGTTCGAGCATCTCGACCGACCGGTCGAAGGCCTGCTGAAGAAGATTGTCTTTGCGGAAGATTTCGAGGAATTGTTTAAGCATGGTCCTACCCCAGTACCAGAATGACGATGAACGGAATGACGTAAAAGGCCGTCAGAACATAGACGATGGCAAGCCAACGATGAGAGGCCGCTATCTCGGCCAATCCCTGAGCCAGGATCATCGGCACCCTTCTGATAACCCCAATGGGCCACACAACACAGATACCGAAAATATTAAACAACAAGTGGGCAAATGCCACGGCAACCGCCACATCAACCCCCAGCGCCAGCGCGGCCAGCATCGCGGTGATCGTTGTTCCAATATTGGCGCCCAGAGTGTAGGGAAAGATCTGAGTCAAGGTCAGGATGCCGGCCCCGGCCAGGGGCACGACAAGTGAGGTCGTGATACTCGAGGACTGGACCAAGACGGTCAACATGATCCCGAGCAGCATCGCCCTGCCGGCGTTCTTGAAGATGAC
>JBDLIO010000520.1:0-3071 GCA_039714865.1 Acidobacteriota bacterium
TGATCAAGATCGGGAAGAACACGACGAGCGTGGGCAGCGTCGAAGCCAGCACGGCCCCGCCGACCTCCCTCGTCGCGTCGAGCGTCGCCTGGCGGACGGTCTTCCCGCCCATCTCCAGGTGGCGGAAGACGTTTTCGATGACGACGATCGCGTTGTCGACGACCATGCCGACCGCGAAGGCCATGCCGGCGAGCGAGACGATGTTCACCGAACGACCGACGGCGACGAGCACGATGATCGAGCCGAGCACCGAGATCGGGATGGCGATCGCGATGATGCCGATCGTCCGCAGCGACCGCAGGAAGAGGAGCAGCGCCATCGTGGCGAGGAAGCCGCCGATGAAGATGTTGTTCCGGACGAGTCTCAGCGCGTCGTCGACGTACTCCGTGGCATCGTACGTCTGGACGAGTTCGAGAGTGCCGTCGATCCCGTGATAGGGCTCTTCGATCGGCACATAGGGTGCGATATTCAGCGTCACCAGATAGTTGTTGATCGGATACGAGACGTGCCACTCGGTCGTGATCGTGCCGTCACCGTTGTCCCTCTCAGCTGTCTTGCAACCATTGGACAGGCCGACCAGGTCATAGGGCACTGTCAGCGTGATATCGATGCCCTCGTCCGGCTCATCCGAAGGGTGATCCTTGCACGGCCACCAATTGTCGCCACCATCTCCCTGGCCGGTGACACCGACCCACGGTGCGCCGGAAGGCGTCTCGGACCATACGAAACCATCGATCCACGGTGGCTTCAGGGCCACCTTGGGCTGACCTCCGTAGGTGATCTTTACGCTGTGGCGTTCCGGGGCGCCCCAGGCCGGTTCCAGCGAAACCCGGATGAGACCGTCGTCATGCTCATACTCTGCAACAACTCCGTCAACATCGACCTGAGCCACCGTCAGACGGTCGTCAAGGTTGATTTCAAACTGGGCCAACGGCGCCACCGTTTCGACCGTTGCGGTCGTCCGGCCCTCGATCGTCTTCGACTCAGGCTTCACCTCGACGTCGATGCGGTAGTGCCGCACGTCGTAGGCTGCCTGGGCCTCCAACAGTGGACCGCCGGAGTCCAGCATCTGATTCTTGACGTACCAGCCGAGGCCGAGCAGGCCGACGCCGATCAGAAGAATGACGACCACGACAACGACCGCTATGATCTTCGCCCACCGAGGAAATCCAACCTTCATCTTTCACCCTTCACTCTTCACCCTTTCAACACATCCCGAACAGCCACTCCGACCTCCTCCAGGGAGTACGGCTTGGCGATAAAGGCGCCGGCCCCGAGAGCCCGGACCGCCCGGACCTCCTCGTCCTGGGAGAATCCACTGGCGATCACAACCTTCTGGTTTGCACGGAACTCGAGAATCTTCTCGTAGGTTTCTCGACCGTTGAGGCCGGGTTCCATCAACATGTCCAGCAGGAGGAGGTCGAATTCTTCTCTCCTGAGTCTCTCAATTGCCAACTCACCACTCGAAACCGATTCAACCCGATAGCCCAACCGCGCCAGCAATGCCGCTGCAATCTCCCTTTGCGCTGCCACATCGTCCACAACCAGAACCCGCTGCCCCGAACCGCAAAGCAGCTCCAAAGGCACCTCCTCGTCCCTCTCGGGGGGTTCTTCGTCGGTGACGGGAAAATAGAGGTCAAATGATGTGCCGTTCTCATCGGACGCCAGATCAATGAACCCACCGTGGTTTCGGACGGTATTCCATACGACGGTCAGACCCAAACCTGTACCTTTCCTGCCCATGACTTTCTTGGTGAAGAACGGTTCGAAAATCCGCTCCCGGTGCTCCGCTGCGATCCCCGGGCCGTTGTCCACAACCCGGAGAACCACGGAGTCACCACCCGGCACCCCGTCGGGGCCGGAGGATCGCCCCGCGCCGCCCTGCTGAAGGAAGGTCTCGACGCCGACTTGTCCTCCCTGACAATCCGGTCCGAAACTCTCGAAGGCGTTGGCCACCAAATTCGCCACGACCTTTCGCAGGTGCACCGGTGAACCCAAAACCGTGGCCGGTTCGTCAGCGAGGCGACTGTCGACGGTGATTTTCGGGCATTTGGCCGACATCACGGCGAAATCCGGAGATTTCAAATACTCCCTGACGATAACACCGAGAGAAACCGGCTCAGTCCTGGTGGCTGCGCCCCGAGAAACCGCCATCAGGTCCTTGACGACGGCTGCCGCTTGCTCGCCACTGTTCTTGACGGCTTCAATCCTGCGCCTTGTTTCGGGCCTCAATGTTGTGTCCATCAACAACAGCTCTGGGTAACTGACGATACCGGACAGGATGTTGTTGAGGTCATGGGCCACCCCTCCCGCCAGCAAACCCACCGCCTCCATCTTCTCCGACATGGCCAGGCGCTCTTGAAGGCGCCGACGTTCGGCAGCATCGCTTTCCTGTTTCGCGAGCAGATCGTCAATCTCGTTTTTGATCAGGCCGACGGCCTCGTATACCAGGGCGAGGGGATCGGTGGAGTCCACAGCCTCCATATTCAATGTCTCTTCCGTGTTCCAGCTGATAGCTGCGAGAACTCTCAGGAGTTCGTCTACCTTCTCCGGCGGCACGCCTTCTCCTTGCCGGCTCGCCACCGCCTGCTCGACGCCGCCACTCGAGGCCCTGGCCCGATTGGCTGAGAAGAAGCTTTCGATGTACTCCAGACCCTCGTCGTAGGTTTTCGACACGTGGACCTTGAACGGGGCGAGTTTGGCCGAAACGTTGATCACCGTGCGCATCAGGGGATTCAGGCCATAAAAGACCTCGACGTCAAACGGATTCTCCTGATACCACCGGACCATTCGCCGGACGTATCCCAAACGCCCTGCGTGGTCAGATTTTTCGACATTATCCAGCCCGGCGAGAATGGAAAAGGGCTTGCCTTTCAGACCGGACGCCTGCATGACCTCGTTGCGCAACTCGAAGATCGGGTCGAGGTGTTCTTCCTTGACCCATCCCTCTTGAACGGAATGCAGAACCGCTCCGTCAATGACCTCAAATCGTATGGAATAACCGTCGAGTTCGAGCTTCCATCTCTCGTCGGTCATGACCACCGAAGGGATCGGCAAGGGCAAGGCGGGCG
>JBDLIO010000521.1:0-3070 GCA_039714865.1 Acidobacteriota bacterium
CTCCGGCCTTCGGCCGGCGTGCCGGTTCCCGGCCCACACTGCATCCTTTGGATGCGGAACCTGACGGTTCCTCCGGCCTTCGGCCGGCGTGCCGGTTCCTACCCCTCATCCAACCCCAGCTCTTCAAATGTCGATGCCTGGCCGCGGAAACCGATCGTGATCCTCTCGTGGTCTGCGACGACCGGGAGTCGGTGCTCCCAGCACAGGGTCCGGAGGCGCTCCAACGCGCCTGGCTCGGCCACATCGATTTGCATGAATACAACTCCCCGCCGCCGAAAATCTTCAAGCAAGGCCTGGGAATGAGGACATTTTTTGTGGGTGAAGACCAGCAGCGTCTCCAGAGTCACGCCTCATCCTCCGGCAAGATCAATTCCTCGCCGAGGTCGGCAAGGCCGGGCTCCATCTGAACGAGCACTCTGGGATCGTCGCGCCACCTTGCATGCACCTTGACGTGCAATGTCAGAAAGATCTTGGTTCCCAGCACCCGCTCCAACTCCAACCGGGCCGCCTGGCCGACGCTTTTCAACATGCGCCCGCCCTTGCCGATGACGATGCCTTTCTGGCTCGAGCGCTCGACGTAGATCACCGCATCGATCCGCAAGAGATTGCCCTCTTCATTGAACCAGTCGACCAGAACGCCGGTGGTATAGGGCAGTTCGTTCCGGGTCCTGTGCAGGAGCTTCTCGCGGACGACTTCTGCGACGAAGAACCGTTCGCTCTGGGTCGCCGTCATGTCGGCGGGGTAAAAGGGCTCACCTTCGGGCAGTGCCTGGAAAATCTCCTGCCGGAGTCCGTCAAGGCCGTGACCTTTTGGCGCACACAACGGCACGATCGCCGAGTCAGGCCTGCGTTCGCCGTACTCTTCAATGCACGGCAGCAGGGCGGTCCGGTCCTCCAGCAGGTCAATCTTGGTCAGAACTCCAACGACCGGCGCCTTGACTCCTTCAAGCAGGTCGAACAAGAAAGCCTCGCCGCCGCCCCACTCCTGGGAGGCGTCAACCAGGTGCAATACCAGGTCCACCTCCTCAAGGGCCGAGCGAACCTCCTGCATCATGCGGGCATTCATCTTGTGTCGAGGCCTGTGCACGCCCGGCAGGTCGAAGAAGACGGCCTGTCCCCTCTCTTCGGTCACAATGCCGACGATCCGGTTTCTGGTGGTCTGCGGCTTGTCGCTGACGATGGCGACCTTCTCCCCGATCAGAGCGTTGAGAAGCGTGCTTTTCCCGGCATTGGGTCGTCCGACAAGAGCCACGTAGCCCGACCTGAGAGAACCTTCAACATCCGGCATCTAGGCCTCACCTTCCCGTTCGGCGGACGGCTCCCGCCGCCTGGCAATCACGCTGACAATGCGGCGACCGTCCATCTTTTCGACCTCAAACATCAGGAAACCCTGGGGCATCTCCACCACCGTGCCGGGATCCGGCACCGTCCCGTGCAGCGAAAACACGAAGCCACCGACCGTGTCGACGTCCTCTTCATCCATTTCCAGGCCGAACAGCTCTTCCAGGATCTCCAGCGAAGCCCTGCCCTGCAGGCGGTAAACACCTTCCCGAAGCTCCTCCCATTCAGGGGGCTCCGCGGGATCCAGTTCGTCCTGGATCTCACCAACGATCTCTTCAATGATGTCTTCCAGAGTCACAAGACCCGAGGTGCCACCGTATTCATCGACGACGATCGCCATTTGCTGGTGTTCCTGCTGAAATTCCTTGAGCAATTCCCCGAGTTCCTTGCTTTCTGGCACCACCGGGCAAGGCCGATAAAGGTCGCTGACCGGTGGGCGACTGCCCTCGATGAAGTCCTTGATCAGATTCTTGACGTGAACAACACCGACGATGTCATCAACGGTTTCCCGAAAAACCGGCACTCGACTCTTGTGGGTCCGCCCGAAGGTCTCCATCAATTCTTCCCATGAGGCTGACTCCGGCACGGCCACCATGTCGGTTCTCGGGGTCATCACCACTCGGACCGTCGTATCGAAGAACTCTACGAGGCTTTCCAGGATCTCGCCTTCTTCGCCCTCAATGATGCCCGCGGCTTCGCCGACATCCAAAAAGGCCCGAATCTCACGATCGGAGGCCTCCTCTTCGTCCTCTTCGGCCGCTTCGAGACTCTCCGAGGCACCCAACCCCCCGAAACGCGCGATCGGCGCCACCAGGGGCCGCAGGATCCGCAATATTTTCGCCACACCGCCCTCGCTCAAACCTCCGAAAGGCCATTGGGCCAGCAGGGCCACAGCCGCCAGGACTCCGAATGCCGAGCCAAAAGCCCAGAGCGCACCGAGCCCCACGCCGAAGAACAGCAGGGTCCATACGAGGATCAGACAGACCATCTGGATCCACCGCAGGGCTGTGAGGACCGGAGACAGGGCAACATGCTCCTGACTGCCGAGAGCCAACAACTCATCGTGGTCCTCAACCAGGCCCTGGAAGCGCACGTTGCCGAACTCCGAAAGCCGCCGCTGAAGAATCTCGGCCAACAGCAGGACGATGGAGACCGCCGCACCGACCAGTGTCAGGGTCACAGGATGGAACAACCAGTTGACGACTTCAGTCTTCATGCCGGCATGCCCTGGCGCAATTTGAGTTCCAGTTGATTCATCTCGCCATCATCCTCGGTGTGATCGTACCCCAAGAGGTGCAAGACACCGTGCAGCGTCAGTTCCTCGAGTTCCCTGAGTTCTGAATGCCCCAGCCGTTCCGCCTGATCCCGGGCAGTGTCCCGTGAGAGTACCAACTGTCCGAGCAGGACCCTGCCATCAGGCAACCGGGATCCATCGGGGAAGGACAATACATCGGTGGCTTGGTCAATCTGACGATACTGCCGGTTGAGTTTTTGTATCCGGCTGTCGTCGGTCACCAGAATGTGGACCTCGCATGGTGGCGAGCCCAAACTGTGCAAGGCCCGAGTCACGACATTCCGGAGTGCCCGGGCTGCAGGGACTGACGGCCTTCGCTCCCACCGGATCAGCACGTCGTGGGTCGTCAACGGTTGCCCTTGTTGAAGTCGAAACCCGGATAGTCGATCCGGTGGTGGTACATGTTGGTCAGAACCCACAAGAAGGCCGTCGCCA
>JBDLIO010000522.1:0-3056 GCA_039714865.1 Acidobacteriota bacterium
CGGTGTGTTCCTCAAGGCTTCGGGGTTCAGTATCCGGAACCTGGAGTATCTGCACCCCTTTCCCGAAGAGCAGTTCCTGAGAGCGGGTAATGGTCCAACGGTGGATCCGGCCGTCGACGGCCGCATCGACCGATTGGAGGCTCGACTGGACGAATTTTTGCACGGCCCTCGTGATTTCCGGGTGCTGGCGGTCAATAGGCAGGGTTCAGAGGTTAGGGAACAGGGGTCAGGTGGGGCATAACAGTGGATTTCAACACCGGATATCACCGCGGAGGGCACAAGCATTAGCTCTAATCCCTAATCCCTAAATCCTGATCCCTCAACAAAACAGTCGTGTTTGAGGAAATATGATAATAAGTCTCACAATGAATTTACATTCAGTCCTAGACAATTTCGATCTTCGGGTTCACAATCCGCTGTCAGCGGGCTGAGGCTCGTCAAGGGAGGATCTCCATTATGCCCACGGGCGACTTGGTATTGGCAATGTTCGGCTCCGGTGGTGACGGTGTGGTCACCATGGGAGAAATGATGGCGCAGGCTGGGGCCAAAGACGGTCTCGATGTCATGAGGGTTGAGGCCTATGGTCCTCAGATCCGTGGTGGCGAGTCGTCCTGCACAGTACGGCTGAGTAACCAGCCCATCTACACACAGGGTGACGAGGTTGAGGTTGTCGTCGTCTTCAATTGGCAGGATTTCCTGAGGTTCAAGGGCGAGTTGGTTGTTGCCCAGGACGCCGTGGTCCTCTATGAAGAGTCCGACACGACGCCTCTGGAAGATGTAGGGCTGAGCCTCGGCGAGCAGGCTCGTTGGATTTCGGTGCCCTTCATAGCTTTGGCCAAGGAGTCGGCCGGGACGACGTTGGCCAAGAATATCGTTACCCTCGGCATTCTCAGTGAGGCCTTCGGCGTACCGCAGTCCCTGATCGAAAAAGCGATCACCCATAAGTTCTCCAAGAAGAAGGCGGCAGTTCTCGAGGCCAACATCAAGGGCTACAAGGCCGGAATCGAGTGGGGCGCAGGGATCAAGGATCGGGTCGGTGATAAGTATCTCGAATATGAGCCGGGCGAACCTCGGCTCCTGATGTCGGGCAACGAAGCCTCGGCGGTCGGTGCGCTCCATGCGGGCTGCCGGTTCTTTGCCGGTTACCCGATTACGCCGTCTTCCGAGGTCTTGCACTTCCTGTCGGAGTGGATGCCCAAGGTTGGTGGATCGATCATCCAGACCGAGGACGAGCTCAGCGCGATGGGCGCGATCATCGGTGGTTCGTTTGCCGGAGTGAAATCGATGACGGCAACGTCGGGGCCCGGACTTGCGTTGATGACCGAGATGCTGGGCCTCGCCTCGATAGCCGAGATTCCGGTTGTCATCATCGACGTGCAGCGGGGCGGCCCCTCGACCGGACTGCCGACGAAGTCGGAGCAGTCGGATTTGTTCCAGGCATTGTGGGGGTCCCACGGAGACGCGCCTCGCGTCGTATTGGCGCCGGCGGACGTCGAAGACTGTTTCCACGCGACCGTGGCGGCGTTCAATATCGCCGAAGAGTCCCAGATGCCGGTCGTCGTATTGTCCGACCAGTTCATCGCCCAACGCAGGGAAACGATGTCGCCCTTGACGCTCCGTCATGAGGTGGTCGACCGCGTGAGGCCGACCGACGAGGAGCTTGCCGAGGGCAACTACCAGAGGTATGCCTACACCGAGTCGGGCATTTCTCCCATGACCTGGCCGGGAATCAAGGGTGGCGAGTACCAGACCAATGGGCTGGAGCATACCGAGGACGGTCGTCCGACCTCAATGCACATCGTCCACGAGAAGATGAACCACAAGCGCTACGAGAAACTGCGCGACGTCCGAAGCCGGTACAGTTACGTGCGGAAGTACGGGGCGGAGAAAGCCGATGTCGGCATCCTGTGCTGGGGCTCCTCCAAGGGGCCGGTCAAAGAGGCCGTCCTGCGGGCCGAGGCCAGCGGTCACAAGGTTTCCGCCTTTGTGCCTCAGGTCCTGTATCCGTTTCCGCGGGCAGAGTTCGAGGAGTACCTCAAAGAGGTCAAGAACGTGGTCGTGGTCGAGATCAGTTATTCGGCGCAGTTTTACAAGTATTTGAAAACCTTCCTCGATATGCCGGAGGATACCTTTGTGTTCAAACGTTCGGGTGGCAAGAACCTTACCGTTTCAGAGGTCGAAGAGAAAATCGAAAGGGTGCTCGAGTTGAGCGCCGTCCGGCGGGAGGTGTTGGTATGAGCGCCGTCGAAATGATTCAACTGAAGCCTGGTGATTATAAAACCGATCTCAAACCGGTGTGGTGCCCCGGATGCGGTGACTACGGTGTGCTCAACGCCCTCTATCGATCCCTGGCCAAGCTCCAGATCGAACCCTCGAATACCGTGATCATGTCCGGCATCGGGTGCTCGTCACGATTGCCGGGCTATGTCGATACCTACGGGTTCAATTCCGTTCACGGGAGGGCCTTGACCCTGGCGACCGGCGTCAAGTCCGCCCGCCCGGAGCTGACGGTGATCACCGTTGGTGGCGACGGGGACGGCATGGCGATCGGTGGCAATCACTTTATCCATTCGTGCCGCCGTAATCTGGACATTACCTACATCCTGATGCACAACGAGATCTACGGTCTGACCAAGGGTCAGGTGGCGCCGACCACGCCGACCGGATGCCCCCGCCGCAGGGTTGGACTCTGACCGCCCGCCGCACGGTCACCCGGCTCTTCGCCCCGGTCAACGTGGCCTAGTGGCCCTCGACCGCGATCTGCTCGACGCGGTCAAGGACCTGGATGAGCATGATCTTCGACGTCTCCAGATCCTCACCCACGCCCAGCTGGAGCGAAGCGGTGCCATCGAGCCGGGCTCCGAGCCACAGGTCAGCATGCGTGAGCAGATGGTGAGATGCGGCAAACCGGGCTGCACCAAGTGTCCCCACGGCCCCTATTGGTATGCCTATTGGACCGAGGACGGACGTCGCAGGAGCAGGTACGTGGGCAGGCTTCTCGACGACGAGTCGTTGTCCTAGGGGGCGTCCCCGACTTAGCATGACCAGGCTGCCTA
>JBDLIO010000523.1:0-3048 GCA_039714865.1 Acidobacteriota bacterium
CGGGAAGAATGAACAGACCCACCCCAACCAAAAACAGCAGCCAACCGGTAACGATCGATCGCGCCCAGATCCCGGGCTTGACATGGGCGGCGGCCCACCCGGCACAACAACCGGAGGCGACCAGCGGGACGCCGATAGCAGGGCCCCGCCACCACAGTCCGTCAAGATGGTCCGAGAAGAACACCGCCCCGGAAAGAACCGTACCGATCCCACAAAGGGCAGCGGACGTTCCCCATCCCAGCCAGCCCTCCAGCAGACCCTGACGAGTCCGATTTCCGAGAGCTCGGGCAGCCAACAGCGCCGCAGCGGGATAGGCCGACAGCAGGTAAAGATCCCTTTTCGGGGGAAGCAGCGAATAAACGAGCACCAGCACACCCAACCACAGCGCCGCTCGCACGAGGCCCTTGTCGGCATCTCCCCGGCCTCGTTCCCTCCACTGCCTCCATGAAGCAGTCAGCCCTGCCCAGACAACCAAGGTCCAGGGCAACAGCAAGACTGGGAGCCTTGTTACATACTTCCAGACCGGCCCCGGGTGCCGATCCGCCTTCGTCACCCGGCCGAGGTGCTGATCAAAGAACAGTGCCTCGAACAGCTTTGGCTCGGTCATCGACGCCGTCAGCGCCCAGACGAGGGCAGGGGCCGCCGCAAGCACCGCTACGGCGGGCCACACCCACCGAGGTACGGGCATGCGTTCCTCACGGTCAGCGGCAAGAAATCGCCACGCCACCGCCACCGATCCAACATTGATGAAGGCGACCGGTCCCTTGGCCAGAGCTGCGAAGCCCACCAACAGGCCCGCCGCCAACAGGCCCCGCGTCCGGGTCCGCGAATCGGTTGCCGGCACCGTACCCACCACCAGGGCGCCAACACACAAAACCGTCAATAATGGATCAATCTGGAGCCGGCCTCCGATTTTTACAACCAGGAAAAAGGTCAAGAACATCACGGGGGCCCAACGAGCTTCCTCTCGACCCCACCAGCGCTTGGCCAGCACAGCGACAAGCCAGGCGGTCAACGCCGTCGCCATCAGTGACGGCGCCCGAAGTGCCCACTCGGACCAACCGGTCAACCAACCCCCAAGCCCACTCAACCAGAAGAGCAGTGGCGGCTTGTCCGGGTAGACCGCGCCGCAAAGGTGCATGACAAGGAAACTCCCCCGCTCGTAGACCTCTCGGGCCACCTCCCCGTACCGGGGTTCATCTGGCGCCCACAGATCTGCAAACAAGGCGAAAATCACCATTGGAAGCATGAACCACCACCAACGAAGGGGTGGCAAGTTCAGACCTGAACTCTCACACCTGTCCTTCACGTGGCGTCGTCGTCCTGACGGAGTTTCCAGCTGAGATTTCGCTTCTGAGCCCACCTCACGCCGAGGGCGTCGTACAGGCCCCTGAATGCACGGTCCCAGGTTCCGTATTTGCTCGATCCCCAGCGTCTCCGCCTGTGACGAACCGCAACCTGATGGACTCGGGCCCCCCTCATCTTCAAAAGTGTCGGCAAAAACCGGTGGGCGCCGTCAAAAAGGCTGACTGCCAGAATCGCCTCACGGCGAAAGACCTTGATTGGGCATCCAGTGTCCCTAATATCCTCATGAGTCAAGAGGTTACGGATACCATTGGCCAATCTGGACGAAAACTTCTTCCACGCACTGTCGTGGCGTTCGGCCCGAATTCCGATCACGGCATCAACCTCTTGGGCATCCAGGATTTCGATCATCATCGGCAGGTCGCCCGGATACGTTTGCAGATCCGCGTCCAACAGGGCAACCAACTCGCCCCTACTCATTTGAAACCCGGCTTCGAGGGCTGCCGACTGACCGGATTTCCCGGCAAGATGGAGGACTCGGACCTCGGAGAACTCCCGGGCCAACGCATCCATCAGGGCCCCGGACCCGTCAAGCGAGGCATCGTCAACCAGCAACAACTCCCACGGGCACTCAAGTCCCCCATCCAGCGACTCTTTGGCCTGCTCAACCAACGGACGAAGGCTGTCCTCCTCATTGAAGACGGGCACAACAACCGACAGGAGTCGGTTCACCGCGGGTGTCTCAACGGCCCTGCGCATTCAAAATCTTCCACTTCCCGATTTCTAGAATCGAATATCCGATTCGTATTTCCAGGGCACACATGGCCTCACAGATCGTAATACAACTCCACTTCATAGGGATGGGGCCTGTTCCGAACCGCACGCTCTTCCTTGCGCTTGGCCTCGATCCATCGACGAATCAGATCGGCATCGAAGACACCGCCCTCGAGCAGGAACTGATGATCGGCCTCGAGTGCCCTCAAGGCGCCATCAAGCGATGAGGGCAGGGAGATGATCTCCCGCCGCCGCTCTTCCGGCAACGAAAAGATGTCTTCGTCGAATGGGCCGAAGCCCAACTCTGTCGGATCCAACTGCTTTCTGATTCCGTCAAGACCTGCCATCAACTGGGCGGTGATCGCCAGGTATGGGTTGCAGGTGGCGTCCGGAGGCCTGAATTCGATCCTCGCACTGTCCGGAGTGTTGGCATAGCGAGGGATGCGCACGGCGGCCGACCGATTCCCCGCCGAAAAGACAGCACTGATTGGAGCTTCGAAACCTGGGATCAAGCGCCGGTATGAGTTGGTGCTCGGGTTGGTGAAAGCCAGAACCGAACCGCCGTGGTGCAACAAGCCCCCAATGAAAAACCTGGCCGTTTCGCTGATGCAGCCGTAGCCCTTTTCATCGTAGAAGATATTTTCACCGGCCTTTTCCAAACGCTGATGGAAATGCAGTCCTGAACCTGCCTCACCGTGAAGGGGTTTGGGCATGAACGTGGCGGTCAATCCATCTTCCTGAGCGGTCAGCCGGGCAATATATTTGACCATCATCGTTGCGTCAGCGGCACGGTAGCCGGAGATCAACGGCGTTTCGATCTCACACTGCCCCGGACCTCCGACCTCGTGGTGGTGGTACTTGACCGGGAAACCGGCATCATCCAGGCGCCCACAGATCCTGGACCGGAGGTTATGCAAGTGGTCCCTGGGCGGAATAGCGTGGTATCCGCCGTGAACAGGCATGGAATAA
>JBDLIO010000524.1:0-3046 GCA_039714865.1 Acidobacteriota bacterium
TCGGTCCGGTGCCGGCCTTTGCCGACCGCTATCAGGAGGCGTGTGGAGGCGATGTACGGGAGGTTTTGGGTGCGGGTCGATGATGGGGGTGAGTTCCTGTTTCCGAGCCCGTTCCCGAGCCCGAATGTACGTCATGATGAGGACCATCGGGGCCGCCCTGGGCGCGGTAGCCCTCGGGTGTTGTTGTGTGCTCGAGGCCCAGCAGTACCAAGGCAATGTGGACGTCGAGGCGGTTGTGTTGCCGGTGACCGTACGGACGGCCCGCGGCAAGGTCGTCTCGAAGGTTTCGCTGGAGGACTTCCGATTGAAGGTCGATGGGCTGTCGGTGCCGATCCGGGACCTCAGCCGGGAGGCCGATATGCCCCTGGCGCTGGGGTTCATTTTGGATACCTCGGGATCGATGACCGGCCGGAAGCTCCGAGCAGGGCAGAATTTGGCCAAGGCCTTCCTCTCCGAGCGCCGGGCCGATGATCGTCTGGCGCCGTGGACCTTTGGTGACGACCGGGTTCTCGAACGATTCCCGTTCGGCATGAGCTGGTATCTGTTGCCCAGAGTGTTGGAGACCCTCAAACCCTGGAGCACGACGGCGCTCTACGACATGATTCAGCGGGTTCCTGACGTGATGGAAAACGCCCGGCATCCCCGGCGGGCCGCCATCCTGGTGACCGATGGAGTCGACAACGCCTCAAAGATGTCTGCAGAGGAGGCCGGGAAACTGGCAGAGGGGTTGCAGACACCGATCTATGTGCTCGGAGTCGAGCCGCCGCCACCGGTCGATGGCGATGAAGGCCTCTCGTACGAGGAGATTCTGAAGATCATTGCCCAGGGGTCGGGCGGTTACTACCGGCGTATTCCCCGGCTCGATCGTATGCCCGAGGTGACGCGGGCACTGCTCGAGGAACTGTCGACCCGCTACATCCTGACTTTCGAAACCTCCGGCATCGGCGAACGCAGATGGCGCCCGGTCGAAGTGACCGTCAAGGGCTACGAGGTGACGGTGAGGAAGGGCTACATGGGGACGCTGCCATAGGGGTCGTTAGCTACCCGTCGTCGGAGCTGGACCTCGGACTGAGGCCCGTATTGGTCCTCCGGAGGTGCTGATTCCGCCGAGGCGCCCCTGACCAATCCGAGCCCCACTCCGAGGTAGGGCGCTTCGCGCGGAAAGGGTATATGTAGCTGTTAACGTCAACGGTTAACCGCCCCGGTTCACGGCCGCTCACTCGGGTCGTGACCGGAATCACTGACAATTGAGGCGGTGGGGTCAGTTCAAAAGCCTCCACACAACGACCGGACCGCCCGTGGGCACGACACGAACGTGAGTGCCCGTCGCCTCGTTCGAGATGGAGGGGCGGCCGCCCAAGGTCAGAGGCACGTTGTCGACGGGCCAGCGCACGCCTTCGAGCGTGATTCGCACTTCGGGGTCGAAGGTCCAGAAGGACCAGGTCTCGCCGGGATTTGCCTCGAGATCCACCGGAGAGGCGGTGGCCAGGACCCATTCCTTCTCGGTGACCAGCACGAGCGCAGGGCCGCGGGCCTCGCGGGCCAGAACGCCGAGATTGCCGACGGTGTGGTCCAGGCGGCCGCCCAGCGCACCCAGGACCGTCAACCGATCGACGCTCGATTGCTCGAAAGCGAATTCCAGGGCCTTTTCGAAGTCGGTCTTGTGCTGATCCGGCCGGTGGAGCATTTGCTCTTCGCCGATCCAGTTCCTGGTGTCGGCTTCAATGGAATCCAGATCACCGACGACAGTATCCGGACGCACGCCCAGTCGGCCCAGGGCGTTGGCGCCGCCGTCGGCCGCCAGCAGGAGAGGGGCCTCGCGGGCCAAACGGGCCAGATCTTCGGTCCATTCAAGGTCACCGTTGAGCACGAGGATTGCGGGGTGTTGTTCCACCATCCGATAGTAGCGCGACCGGAAGGTCCGCCCCCCTCCTCCATACAATTCGTTCGATAAATTGCGAAAAATCAACCTTTCAGTGTACACTAGGAACGTGAGTACCGCAACGAAGGGCCGGGACGCCAGGTTAAGAGGTCCGGTAGCCGGTCCCTGCAGAGTGGTTCTTTCGCCGTCACGTCGTCCCCTCTGGACGGCGGGCCAAGATTCACCCAGACACCGAGGAGTGCCATGCGATTCGAGGCTCAGCCGGAAATTGACAGCTTTTCATCATCGTCTCTTGAGTCGACTGCCCGGCGTTCGGAACCTGAGGACTCGCCGGATTTTGCCCTGTCCGGGACCCTCTACGTTCCCGACACGTCGGCGCTGATAGAAAACCCGGACGGTCTCGATCGCCTCCTGTCCGGGGGCAACGTCGTGGTGCTGATGCACCAGGTGGTTGAGGAGTTGGGCGGGCTGCAGGCTTCGAGATCCAAGTCCGAGGGTGTTCGCCATGCGGCCCGTCAGGTGATGCGAAAACTCCTGGAATTCCGCAACGCGGGCACCATCCACCAGGGCATCGAGCGCCTGTTGAGCGGCGATGCCGGGCCGGAGGATTTCGAGCCCACATCGGAGGGCGGGCTCCTGGCCTGGGAACCGGATGTCACGGCCGGACCACCTTACGAAAAGGAGACCGGGGATAATATTATCCTCGCCGGAGCTCGCTGCCTGGGCGATCAGGTGGCGCTTGGACTTTCGGATTTCCATGAGGTTGTCGTCATCTCCGAAGATTCCAACCTATTGCTCAAGTGTGACGCGGTCGACGTTGCCGCCGAGAATCTCCGCTACGGCAAGGTCGCGCTGGAGAGGGTCGAACAGGTCTTCAGGGGCGTCGAGGAGCAGGATGTGGATCAGGAGGCTCTCGAGGCCTTTGCCGCAAGCGGGGCTCCCGGCGAGCGTTGGTTGGATTTTGACCTGGTCCCGGGGCTCGAAGACCGGGAGGTTCCGTGGAATCTCGGTGTCCTTCTCCGCTGCGGCGACGACGTCGTTGTGACTCGGGCCAATTCGCAAGAGTGCCGTTTGGAAGACTTGCGTTACGGGCAGTACTGGGACCGCAAGCGGGAGGTCTACAGGCCAAGGCCGATCCTCGGCTTTTCGCCGCGGGATCCGTAT
>JBDLIO010000525.1:0-3044 GCA_039714865.1 Acidobacteriota bacterium
TCCGAATTGACCAGGAAAATATCCAGGTCCCCATCGTGATCAGCGTCGATCAGTGCGCCGTCGACGGTGTCCCAATCACCGCCGGCTGTTTCGCTGATCGACGTGATCTCTTCGAAACCACCATCAGCGGTCGCTCTCCACAGCTGATTGGTGCCTCGCCGGCAGAAGTAGACATCGGTCAGACCATCGTTGTCCAGATCCCCCCAAAGGGCGGCGTTGACATCGGTGACCTCTGCCAGGGGGTGCTCAACTGTCGGCATAAAACCACCCTCGGTCAGTCCCAGAGCTACCGCGTTGCTGACAAACTCCTCGGCTTCGACAGCCGCGGCGAAGAACAGGTCCAGGAGGCCGTCGCCGTTGATGTCGTTTACCGACAACGAGGGCGCAGGGACACCAGCCTCCTTTCCTCCCCGCCATGCAATGTTACCGACGTTCACCGCAACCGGCTCGTCAAACACCGGCCCAGATGGCCGAATGGCGACCTGAGCATTCGCCCCGCCCAACGGAATCACTTCCCCCCGCCGTCCCATCCGCGTGTACTTGAACTCGACCAACCGGCCCCGCGGGTTATCCTCGAGCTTCTTGAAGGTCTCAAGAATCGCCATCGCCTCCTCACGCCGCCCTGAACGCTGGAGCGTTTGAAAGGTCCGGTAGTAGGCGCTGCGCAGGTACGGATCGAGTTCGATCGCACGCCGGTAGTACTCCAGGGCCTCATCGGACCGATCCAGTTGCATCAAGCACTGACCGACAAAATAGACGGCGTCAGGGTCCTCTGGGTCCGCCGCAACCACCACCTCGAAATCCGCCAGCGCGGCCTCGGCTTCTCCGGCGTGAATCTCCAACAAACCTCGGCAATAACGTGCCCGGAGATTGCCCGAGTCCAGCTCCAGCGCTCGATTGAGGGTCTCCATCGCATGGGCCTCGTCGCCCTCGGCCTGACGGTTGAGCGTCGCAATGGCCAGATTGACCAGCAGGTCCGGGTTGCCGGGAAAAAGTTCTGCCAGGTCTGCGAAGACCGTCCGTGCTCCGTCGTAGTCGAAACTCCCCATCAAGGCCACACCTCGGTTGCTCTCGGCGACCAGCCTTTCGACCGGCGCCTGCGGCAAACCGCACCCGACCAACACCACAGCGGCCATCACTCCGGCCGTCAACCCCTTCAAACGAATTTCAGACCCCAACGTCATGGCGCCCCCTGCCCTTGTTGAACCTCAAGATAACGGTCGACGACCTCGACAGATTCTACCTGCCGCGAACCATCGGGCCAGAGGATCTCCAGCGTCACCGGCCCCTGAAAATCACCCAACCCGAAGTGCAGCCGAAGATCTCCCTGGCTCTGGAATCCGGTTCCACTGCGCACTTCCCTCATCATCGTGCGACCCCCTGCAGTGGCGATCACCCGGGTGCCGATCGCCGCGACATTCCCACCGCGGCCCACCAGTTTCAAACCCAGCCAGTGGTGGTCGTGGTCCAGCCGGTTTTCCAGCAGCTGGAATCGATCGTTGGTATTGGCAATCAGAAGATCCAATCGCCCGTCATTGTTCCAGTCACCGGTGGTCAGAGCCCGGCTGACCCGGGTTTCATTCCACGGTTCACCGGAATCGTTCGAAACGTCGGAAAAGACGCCCCTCCCGTCATTGAGCAGCAGCCGATTCCGTTGTCCGTAGCTGTTGTCCGGTTCGAAGAGTGTGATGTTGTCAACGACGTGCCCGTTGGCGATTGCCAGATCCAGATCACCGTCATTGTCGAAATCCGCCAGGCGGGCCCCCCAGCCGACCTCGGGCCTCGACGCCGCAGCGATTCCCGTCGAACTGCAGACATCCTCAAACACGCCTTCACCGAGGTTCCTGTAGAGCCCGTTGCTCTCCATCGCGTAGTTGGTCAAGACCACGTCCTGCAAGCCATCGCCGTCGACATCGCCGATGTCGGCGCCCATTCCCGAGGTCGGCATGCCTTCGCCGTTCAGGCCCAGGCCGCTGAACAGACCGGTCTCGTCAAAATATCCCTTGCCGTCGTTGATATAGAGGCGGTTGGGAGTGCTGTCGTTGGCGACGAAAATATCTAAATCGCCATCGTCGTCGAGATCGGTCAGAACGACACCGAAACCCTTTTCCAGCTCACCCTGGAGCAGCCCCCTTCGCTCTCCTTCCCCCGTGAAGGTCCCATCCCCTGAGTTGATGAACAGGCTGTCGGAGACCCCGGGGAAGACCGATGGACGGCAGTAGGCCGAGATGTTCCGGGCCCGGTCTCCGCAGAAGGGGTTGTTGTCGAAACCAGCCTCGAGGTAGTGCGAGACAAAGAGGTCCAGATCCCCGTCCCCGTCGATATCACCGAAGGCACAGTTGGAACTCCATCGCGAGTCGTCAACTCCGGCCTGCTGTCCGATCTCCTCGAAACGGCCGCCCCCGAGATTGCGATAGAGCCGGTCCGGACCGTAGTTGGCAACCAGGAAATCCATGAGGCCGTCACCATCAACGTCCCCGACGCACATACCCATGCCAAAGCCGTCATCTCCGACGCCGGCCTCATCGGTGACCTCGACGAAACGGCCCTCACGATTCTCGAACAACGCATTCCGTGGCGTCTCGACCTGGGGGGGCGATCCCGGTGTCGGCGCCCCCGTCAGCAGATAAACGTCCAAATCGCCGTCGTCGTCAAAATCCAGAAAACCACAGCCGCTGCCGGTTGTTTCGACGTAGTATCGCCGTCCCGAACGTCCGTCGTACTGCATGAAATCCAGGCCGACTTCGCCCGAGACGTCGGTCCACCACCCGGCTCCCTCGGCTCCATACGGCGAAACCGAGGCGACCTCCCTGGGTGCCTGATCGGTCCCTTCCTTCCCTTCAGTCCCAATTCGCCCGGTGTGGACCGGCAAGGCCGGACCCTCGATGTCAGGCCCCGCAGCCAGCACGGCCTCCGCCCGGTTTCGCTCGCCCCGAGCCCGCAAGATCCGGGCCAGCCGGCGCCGCCAGGAAGCCTCCCAGGGGGCCAGCGCCAAAGCTGTCTCCCAGTGGGCGATCGCAGCGTCTTCGTCCCCTCCCAACAGC
>JBDLIO010000526.1:0-3044 GCA_039714865.1 Acidobacteriota bacterium
CCAGATGCAGCAGCTCGGGCACGATCCCCACGGGCCAACCCCCCGAAATGTGAACCAGGGCCAGGCCCTCCCGGTGGGCGAGGGCCAGGGGGCGGGCGGGGCCGGCGGCGGTCTCGTGGGTGACGAGGGTGCCGGGAGTCATATCGAATGTATTGCGCACCCGGATCGGCGTGCGGCTGGGCTGCGCCGCGCGCAGGGCCCGGGGGTGGAGCACCTTGCTGCCCTCCTCGGCCATGGCCAGCAGGGTGTCGGCGCTCATGCTTGTCAGGAAGCGGGCGGCGGGCACGCGTCGGGGGTCGGCCTCGGCGACGCCCTCCACGTCGGTGTAGATCTCCACTTCGATTGCGGTCAAGGCTGCGCCCAGGGCCACGGCGCTGGTGTCGCTGCCGCCCCGGCCCAGGGTGCGGATCTCGCCCTCGGCGTCCGCGCCCTGGAAGCCGGCGACCACGGCCACCTTGCCCTCCTCCAGGCAGCGGCGGACGCGCTCGGGCTTCAGGCTCAGGATCTCCGCCTGGCCGGCGGCGCCGTCGGTGAGGAAGCCGGCCTGGGGGCCGGTGAAGGCCTCGGCGGGGATGCCGTCCAGGCTCAGGAAGTGGGCGAAGTAGGCGGCCGAGAGCAGCTCGCCGGCGCTCATGGCCAGGTCCAGTTCGCGGGGGGAGGCGGGCTCGCCCGCGCCGGCCAGCAGATCGATCAGGGTATCCGTGGCGTAGGGCTCGCCCTTGCGGCCCATGGCGCTGACGACCACGGCAATCCGCTTGCCCTGAAGCTGGCGGCGTCCGCCGCTCTCGCCCACCGGTCGTTGACCCTCGAAGACGCGGCAATCCAGGAGGTCATGCAGGAACTCACCGCATTGAATCTTGCCGACGTTGACGAGCCGACCACACGGGAAGCGGTGCGACTCGCTTGTGTGACCCGCCGAATCACACGATCCCTGCTCCAGGCTCTCGGCTTTTCTGCCGGGGAGCAGTGGGAACACCTTCGCCGGCTCCCGTTCATAGACACCTGGCGCGATGGACTGCGAATCCATGATGCCGTCCGAGAGGCACTGGCACGGACCCTGCGCGCCAGTGACCCGGAGAGCTACCTCGAATGCCGCCGCAAAGCCTGGAGCCAACTCCGAGGCGAGCTGCGTTCAGCCACGCACAGCGAACTCTGGCGTTACACCGCCGACATGCTCTACCTGATCGAGAATCCGGTCGTTCGGGAGGCGTTCTTTTCGTCGGGACATCAGGAACTCGCAGTGGAACAGGCGAACGACACCGACATCGAGGTAATACGGGCGATTACCAGGCGTCACGAGGGTCCCGCAGCCGCGTCGATTCTCGACGACTGGTGGCGGTGCCTGCCACAGTCCTTTCACGTCGTCCGCAATCGAAATGGCAGCGTTGTTGCGTTCTACTGCATGTGCGAGGCCCGGGAACTCACCAGCGAAATCAAGGTCAAAGACCCCATTGCGGCCGCCTGGTCTCGACACCTCGGGACCCTTCCCGGCCAGGACTCCGTTCGAACTCTTTTCCTCAGACGCTGGCTGAGCGAGAAATCCGGAGAGGCGCCATCATCGGAACAGGCCGCGTGTTGGCTCGACATCAAGCGCACCTACATGGAGCTTCGGCCCGATCTACGCCAGGTCTATCTCACGGTCGTCGACCTTGCGACCTATGCGCCGGTCGCGACACAGCTCGGGTTCTCACCCATCGCCGAGGCGGCAATAGAACTTGACGGCAACGCCTACCAGACCGCAATGCTGGACTTCGGGCCGGCCTCGGTGGACGGATGGATCACCGCGCTGGTTGGCGCCGAGCTGGGCGTGGAAGAGAACAGCATCCTGGATCGTGATCGACAGGCACTGATTCTCGACGGAGAACGCATCGGCCTGACTCCGCTGGAGTTCAAACTGGTGGAGTATCTCGAAGAACGAAAAGGGGCAACGGCCAGTCGCGATGAGATTCTCGAACACGTCTGGGGCAACGCCTCCCTCGACAGCAGCAGCAACGTGGTCGATGCGGTCGTCAAAAGCCTGCGCCGCAAACTGGGTGCAGAGGCCCACAGGATCGAGACGGTTCGCGGCTTCGGTTATCGTTGGGTTGCAGACTGATCTGACAGTTTCGAATGCATCATATTTTCATCAAAATCTCATGCAAAAGAGATGCGTACTCAATAGAGTTCTCTTGTCGACAAAAAACAACAAGGGAGACATCATGAACGACAACAAGAACATCAACCGGATCCTGGCAATTTTCCTTCTGACCGTCATGGCGACCGGCGTGGCTGCGGCCGGCCCGGAACCATCCGCTTCAGAGCAAATCAACTCACTGCAGACGATGTGCAAGGCCACTGCACAAGCACGCACCCAGCGCCAGGCAACCGAACCTCTCTATCACCGCCTCGGTGGCTATGACCGGATCCACAAACTGACCACCGAAATCGTACGCCGCCACAATCAGAACCCGGAGATCGGGCACATGTTCAGCCCGGAACGTTCGGAACTGCTGGCAAAGCACGTCGCCGACTTCGTAGCGACCGGCACCGGCGGCCCCGCAACCTACACAGGCCGGGACATGCCGGTAGCCCACGCCAATATGAAACTGACCGAAGCAGATTTCGTTTCCGCTACCGAAGACATCGTCGATTCGATGAAAGCCCTCGGTCACGGCCGGAATGAAATTGATGAAATCGTCTGCATCCTGATCTCGCTCAAGGATCAAGTGCTCATGAAATAGCCCCATTGAGTCATCACCAACAAAAACACCGGGCCGCCTGGCCCGGTGTTTTTGTTTCGGTGAAGCGAACGAAGGAGTTAATTCGCTTCAACCTTGACCTTGACGGTTCGGGGCTTGCTCTCTTCCCGCTTGGGCAGCGCCAGCGTCATTACGCCGTTCTTGAACGTGGCCTCGATCTTGGTGGAATCCACCGTCGTCGGCACGGTGAAGCGACGCTCGAACGCACCGAAGCTCGATTCAACGCGGTGGTAGGTCTCACCCTCGGCCACATCTTCGAACTGCCGCTCGCCCTTGATCGAGAGAACGCCGTCCTCAACGGTGACG
>JBDLIO010000527.1:0-3041 GCA_039714865.1 Acidobacteriota bacterium
GGGTCTGCAGCAGCGTTCGATATTCCGCTTGATCCGAAACCTCCCGTTCCTCACGCCTTCCCCCAGCCGCTGTTATCAGACGCCTGTTGGACACCGTGATTCGCCCATCCTCCGTCGCCAGCGAGCAGACCGTCTTCTGTGTGAATTTCGACTCCGGGGAGGTCTGGTGGTATTGACACATCCCGGTGAAGTCAGCCAGTTGACGGGGGACGGGAGAAAAGACGTACTGCGGCTCCCAATCAGACTGTCGTCGCCGCTGGAAGATCCTCTCAGAACCTGAGCCGGTCAGTCGGTACGAGCTGCCGTGCAGCTCATATTCGTCCCCAGAATCGAGCCGAAGCGGTTCCAGGAACGAATCTCCGAATCCCACGTCAACGACATGCCAGTCCTCCATCTCGACCAGCAGAACCAGATGGTCGAACTCGGGCCCCGGCTGAGTACCGTCGAATACTCGTGCCGACACCATCACGACCGAAAAGCCGAGTTGCTCGAGCAACCACCCGAACAGTCCGTTGAGCTCGTAACAGAAACCGCCTCGCCTGCGCCGAACGATCTTGTCGTAGAGAAAAGGGAGGGAGAGTCTCATCGGGTTGCCCAGAGGGATATCGAGATTCTCGAAGGGGACGGCAAGCATGTGCGCTCGATGGAGCTGCCTCAGAGTCTCGGTCGTAGGCTCGTGCGACCCTTCATAGCCGATTCGCTCGAGATAGGCGTCAATATCCATGGATTCCCTCTTGATCGTTACATTGGTGAGCCAAGGCCCACCCAACGCCGCTGATAGCTGACAGCTGACAGCTGATAGCTCCTCCCCTACTCCCCCCAGATCACCGGGAAGAGAGCTGCCGAGGCGATGGTCATGATGCCCCCCAGCGAGATCATGGCCCGCAGGCTCTGGTGCACGATCTCGATCTCGCCGCCGGCCACGCCGGCCGTGCCCTGGATGGCGAAGATCAGCAGGGGCAGCAACAGCGGGAGGGACAAGACAGCGAAGAGGGCGCCTCGGGTCATTGCACGAGCGATGATCGCCGCAACAATGGTCGTCGTGACGGCCAGTGCAAAGCCGCCCGCGGCCAACACCGCAACCAGCCAACCGGCGCCAAGGCCCAACGGCAAACCCATCAATACGGTAAACAGCGGCACGAGGATCACCATCAAGGCCGCCAGGAGCCCCAAATTGAAGACCAGCTTGCCCAGCCACACGGCGTGCGAGCGTGCGGAGAGCCTCAAAAGGGGCGCGGTGTGGCTCTCTTCTTCCTTGACGAAGATCCGATCAAGGCCGGCCAGGGCGGCAAAAAGAATGACGATCCACAGGAGGGCCGACAGCAGGAACGGCCGGTCGGCCTCGTTGATCCTATAGGGGCCAATTGTGTAGGACACTGCGGCAAGCGTCGTCAACGCAAAGAGACCGAGGGCGTTCAACGCCACCCGCGTGCGAAACTCGGTCCGCAGATCCTTCGCGGCAACTGCGAGGGCTTCAGCGACCAAGCTCGACACATTCGCCTCCCCACTCCATCTCGCGCCGGTCGTTGGTTGCCAGAACGATCGTTTTTCCCTCGGCGCCAAAGGCCGTGACCCACGCCTCGAGCCAGTCCTGTCCCGCCGGATCCAGGTTGGACCCCGGTTCGTCCAGAAACAACACCTCGGGCTGAGACAGAATGGCCTGAGCGATCTTGAGGCGCTGCCGCATCCCGGTGGAATAGCCGACGACGGGGGTCGTTCGCTCCGGATCGAGACCCACCCTTTCGATCAACCGGTCGATGCTCGCCCCGTCGTGTTTGAGACCCCGCACTCGCGCAAAAAACCGCAGATTTTCCCGGGCGGTCAGCTCCTCGTACACCGACATGCCGGGCGCAACGACGCCCAGGTGCAGGCGCCACTCGGACCGGGCCACCTCGCCTCGGCCGTCGAGGTACTGAACCGTACCGCGGCTCGGCCGCAACAGACCGCACAAAATCGACATCAGTGTGCTCTTGCCCGAACCGTTGGGCCCTGTGAGCACCAGCACCGAGCCGGGTTCGGCCGTGCCGTCGATCCCCCGGAAAATCACCCTCTGGTCATAGCGCTTGCCCAGATCGGAGAAGACGATGCGAATGCCCTGGTTCATCAGCCGGACCTTAGCATGGAGGGAGTGAACGTCGAACGCTCAACGTGCAACGTGCAACTTTGAAGGACGCGATTGGGGTCACCGTTCGATGTTGAACGTTCGACTTTGAGCGTTGCACGTTGCACGTTGCACGTTCCGATTGTCGTACACTGTCCCCCGGAGGACAACACCATGCGCTTTCAGAGCCTTTTCCGGTTCTTCCTGGTGACATTCATCGCCCTGACTTTTCTCGCCTGCGGCCCCCGGGAGACTCCTGAGCAACACCTCGCCCGACTCCGCAGAGCCCATGACATCATTCCTACCGGCGCCACCTCGGTGGAAGACTCCGAAGGCCGATCCCGTCTGGTCGTCGACCTGCGGATTACCAACAAGAGCGCCGAACCCCTGGCCCACCTGACGATCAGGGTGCGGGTCGAGAGCATCGAGGGCGAGGAATTGCTTTCAACGCCGATCACACTGGACCTTTCAGAGAGTCGACGAGGCGTCGGCGTGCAGCTGGCCGCCCTGATCGACGACTTCCGGCTGAACGAGCAGGACCAAGTGATGGTCGAAGTCGAAGACGGATTGACGCCGGAGCAGCTCCGCGCATTGCCGGAGTTTGCCGACTTACCTCCGTCGTGAGCAAGGAAGTTCCCGAGGTGGAAACGCGCGATTTTTCGTCAAAGTCGAGAAAATCAAGGGTTTCCGCGGAGGTGTACTTCGGTACTCCGCACAAGGAAACCCGAAGATTGACGAAGAATTTGCGGAAAAGGGCCGTTTCCGGTCGGGAACTAGTGAATATCGCACTCCGGGCAGGTGACCATGCCGAAGCGGTGCATCAACGTCTCGCGCATCCTGGGAAGGACCCGGCTCTCGAAGATATCAAGGGAGGCGGGCGAGTGCCTGGCGACGGCCGTTCGGGTTGCCTCGATCAAGCGAAGGCCCTCGCACAGCTTGA
>JBDLIO010000528.1:0-3034 GCA_039714865.1 Acidobacteriota bacterium
CGGCATCATCGAGCGTTTCTCGAGAGTAGTGCCCAAAGGGAAATGCCAAGGCGGTTACCTGCTTGCCCGTGGTATTTTCGAGCCAGGTTTTGGAGCGTCGCATCTCGTCGCGAGCCGACTCCCGACCCATTGTCTTGAAGCTCCCATGGGTCACTCCGTGAGCGGCGATCGTTACCAGCGGCGATGCGGCCAGGCGTTTCAGATCATCTTCATCCAACAAGCGCCAGTATTCGTCGAGGTCCGGTCGCGATCGGATCAACTCTGACGGCAGGACGCTGTCCAATCCGGCAGATTCCGGATTGGGGTGGTCGATCAGCCACCGGTTGAGCGTGCCCTGTTTTGATGCCAGTTGGCCTCGTCGGTTCTTTGAGTACTTTTGGCCTCCGAGCTCCAGAGGATCCTCGACCAGGGCGGTCCCGAGGTCCAACCAGTCGGGCCAGAGGTGGTCAGCACCGAGGGCCCGGATCGTCGTGACGAAGACTGTGGCGGGGAGGTTGTATTTTCCCAGCACCGGGAGGGCGAGGTTGAGGTTGTTGCGGTAGCCGTCGTCGAAGGTCAGGGCGAGGGTCAAACGATCAGGAGCGCGTTCACCGGCAAAATACCGGTCCAACGGAATCACATGGCAATGCTCGGCAAAGTAGGCCACCTGCTGCCGGAAGTTGTCCTGAGAGATGAACCTCGAGTTGAACTCTGTCGAGCCCAGTGTGTCGATCCCGTGGTAGATCAGGATGCGGCCTCCGGGTCGGTTCCGGTGCAGATCTCGGCCCAGACCAAGCGCGAAACGCGCTCGATAGGCCGTCATGCGTGCACGGTACGCCAGTTTCCTGAGGAGAAACGTCACGAACAGAACATAGCACCGCCTTGGAGCGCCTACTGTGGAGCTTGGGGACGGTCACGGTTCGAGGTAGCCCAATTCCACCAGGTTAGACCGGGTTTCATCCTCAACCGGCGCCATGGCAACTGGTCCGAATTCCCGCCGCAGTTCGGCGTCGGCCGTTAGTTGACGCTGCAAGATCTGATTGAGGTCGGACACGATTTCGGGCCGAGTACCGTGGACGTTTTCGATTTCGAGGGGGTCGGCGCCGAGCAGGTAGAGGGCTTCGGCAGGTTGGACGAGATGGTTCCACCAGTTCGTGCCGTCGACCGGAGGTGTCACCATCATTCTTGCATCCTGCGTTCGAATGGAGTGCCAGTTGGCACCCTGAAGGGGTGCGCCGGCAAACACCGGACGGTTGGCGACACCCGGATCCCAGCCCTGGAGCCGGCCTCTCAGATCCCGACCCTGTAATCGCAGACCCTCACTGGAGATCCCCACCAGGGACAGAATCGTCGGCATGACGTCGGTGAGCTGAATAGGATCCGGGATGCCTCCCTCCGACGGAATCAGTCCGGGCGCTACGAAGATCAGGGGCACCGACAACAACTCGTCATGGAGATGGTGTCCGTGTTCGACCGGGCGCCCGCCAAGGATTCGGTCATGGAGATTCTCTCCGTGATCAGAGGTGATGACCACCAGGGTGTTTTCGAGTTGCTGACGGTTTTCGAGTTCGTCAAAAATGCGCCCGAGGTGCCGGTCCGCGAAAGCGAGATCGTTGTCGTAGGCCGCTGTTGCCTGGTCCTTCGGTGAGCCTCCGGTATCAAAACCATCGTGCGTATTGGGGAGGTGCACTTCATAGGTGTGAAAGAACAAGAAGAACGGTTGATCCTCGGTTGCTTCCATCCATTTCAGCGCGAGATCGACCCCGAGCTCCACGTCTTCCCCGGTGACGGACTCCGGTTCGAAAAAACGATCGAATCCGCGATCGAATCCGTAGACGCTGCCGACACCGCCGCCTCCCGTCACGGCAAGTGATTCGTAGCCGTTGTTTCGAAGGATCTCCGCGATGGGGCGGATCGAAGTCGACAAAGTCGGTACGACTGAAGCGTATCGGTGGCCTTCCAGATTGAATCCGTGGACTGCCGGATTCATCGATGTCATCAGAGACATCACGCTGGGGGTTGTCCACGGCGCTGTGGACCAGGCGCTCTCGAACCACCGGCCTTGGAGGCCGAGTTGATCGATGTTGGGGGTCGTTTTCCTCTCCTCGTACCCATACAGGCCGAGGTGGTCGGCGCGCAGGGTATCAACAAGAACCAGGATGATATTCCGCTTCGGGTCCACCTGGTCGCGGGGGTCGGCCCTGGTGATCCAGACCCCGAGACCGATCGATCCGACCAACACCCCCAACCCCAAGCCGGTGATCCATCGACGATTCACAGTCATGTCGATATGGTAACCGGTCGCGTGATCTTCTGGGGGGCGGGACGCTGTAGAATCAGGCATGACCGAAATGCTCCTTCAACACGTTGATGGGCCCCTCCTGATCCTGACCCTCAACGAGCCCGACCGGGCCAATCCCCTGTCGCCGGAGATGGCCTCGGTATTGACGGAGGCTCTCGAGGATGCGGCTGCAGATCCTGGCGTCCGGGCGGTCATTCTGACCGGCGCCGGCAGGCACTTCAGCGCGGGCGCGGATTTGGCCGCCCTCGAACAGGTGGCTCAGGACGGCGATGCTGGGGCCAATCTTGCGGATTCACGCCGTTTGGAGGGTCTTTTCGCCGTGCTGTTGGCACATCCCAAGTTGACCGTGGCAGCGGTGAGTGGTGCGGCAATTGCCGGGGGCTGCGGTCTGGCAACGGCCTGCGATTTTGTCGTCGCGGCACCCGGTTCCAGATTCAGCTACACCGAGGTCAAGATCGGGTTCATGCCGGCCCTGGTTTCGACCTTTCTCACTCGCCGGGTCCCCGGCCACATTGCCCGGCGATTGCTCCTGGATCCCGAGATGCTGGATGGCTCTCAGGCTCTCGAGTTGGGTCTGGTGGACGAATTGTCCGGCGAGGGTGAGGTCCTGGACCGTGCTCGAGTCCTGGCGCTGGGGATCTGTTCCAAGGCCTCGCCGTCGGCCTTGGCGGCCACAAAGGCGCTGATGAACCGAACGGTTGGCATGGGATGGCGAGAGGCTCTGGCCGTGGCCGCCGAGGCCAATGCCGAGCA
>JBDLIO010000529.1:0-3020 GCA_039714865.1 Acidobacteriota bacterium
GTGAGTTAAAGCAGGAAGACCGACTGCGGGCCCTGAAGGACCCGCCTACAGATTAAAGGGTCGGAAAGTTCGTTGTAGCCGCGTCCTTCAGGGCGTGAGGCTGTGCTGCTCAGCCGACTCTCAACACCAACTCAATCGGGCAGTGGTCCGAACCCATGACGTTGGGATGGTGCTTGATCTCGACGACGCGCTCCCTGAGCTCCGGTGAAATGAAGAAGTAATCGATGCGCCACCCGACGTTGCGCGCCCGGACACCGGGACGGTTGGACCACCAGGTGTAGTGGCCCTTCTCGCCGGGGTGGCGCTCGCGGAAAATATCGACATATCCGTGGTCCAGGAAGCGGGAGACCCATGCCCTTTCTTCCGGCAGGAATCCTGTGTTCTTCTTGTTGGTCTTGGGATTGGCCAGGTCGATCTCTTCGTGGGCGGTATTGACGTCTCCGCAGATGATGATGGATCGGCCCTGGCGCCGCTGTTCTTCGGCGTGCTGCAACACGGCCTCGGAGAAATCCAACTTGTAGGGCACGCGGGACAGATCGTTGCCGCCGTTGGGGAAATAGCCCGTGTAGAAAAGGAAATCTCCGTAGTTTGCGATGATCAGTCTGCCTTCGGAGTTGAATCGTTCTTCCTCGAGTCCGCCCAGTATGACGCTCTTTGGCTCGGTCTTGGAGTAGAGACCGACACCGGAATAGCCTTTCTTCTCGGCGGCATGAAACCACGTCGAATAGCCCTGCGGTTGGCGCGCCTCGGGGTCCATCTGTTCAGGCAGGGCCCGGACTTCCTGCAAACCCATGATGTCCGGTTGGGCCTGGCCGAGCCAGTCGAGAAAGCCCTTGCGGGTGCAGGCGCGAAGGCCGTTGACGTTCCAGGAGATCAAGCTGAGGGTGGTAGATTCGTTCATCGGGTCATTCTACTGCGGTTTTTTCGAGGGCTCGGGGGTGTTCGATGCGGAGTCTGATGATTGTCTTTGGGATGCTGGCGGCCGTATCCGTTTGGGCGGCCGACTGGCAGTATCACGCCGTCGATGGTGAATACGCCACCTCGATTGTGGTGGATGAGGCCCGGCGCCGGGTTCTGGTTGGTACGCTGGAGGGCTACTGGTTCGGCGATCTGGCGGTGGGGCAATGGAACAGCCGGACAATGCCCGGATGGATCGGCCGCGAGGTCTGGGCGATCCTCGACCACCCTGACCATGACCAACGGGTGATCACCGGGCGCGTGAATGCCTGGTTCAAGGGGTATCTCGAGCTGACCGACTCACTGGAGACCGAGGGCGCCGTTGTTTGGGAATCCAACGGCGGAAAGGTCAATGGACTGGCTCGCGATCCGAACGACGCCGATCGGATGTATGGGTGCACCTGGTCTGATCTGGTCGATGGTGAAGCCCTTCGTTCCGATGATGGGGGCGCCACATGGAGCCTTCTGGGTAATGCTCTCCATCATGCGATGACCTCGGTGACAGTGGGCCTCGACGGTACGGTGCACGTCTCCGGGGACGCCCTGGTCACGCGCAGTGACGACGGGGGCTCGACCTGGGAAGCCGCCGCCACCGGCCTTCCGGTGAGTGAGGGGATTTACGTGGTCTCCGCGAGTCCCTCAGTCGCCGGCCGCCTCCTGGCATGCAATGACTCCGGTCTCTGGTCCAGTATTGATGGCGCCGACACGTGGACTCAGGTGAACGATCGCTCGTGCCGCTCGGTGGCTTGGGGATGGTCGTGCGGTGGTGGCGGTCCTGACGACGAACTTGCCGCCGTGGTGACCTGGGACGATGCAGTGCTGTTGTCGATTGATGGCGGTTCGACCTTCAGCGATATCACGACTGATCTCGCCCCGGCCGTTCCGACGGTCGTTGGCTTTTCGCAGTCCGATAGATCGCTGTACGCCGGGACGGTTGAAGATGGGGTGTGGAGTACCGAGGTCTGCGAGCCCGTTCTGTTCTGGGACGGTTTCGAGTCGGGAACGGTTGAAGGGTGGGACTCCAGCACGCCGTAGGGTGGGCCTTATGAACGAACAAGGGGAAATCATGGACGCGGCACAGATGAACTCAACGCAGGCTTCGGCGTCACGGATTGCGGCTGCCGCTGAGGCTGTACCTGCTGCTGAATCTGCACCTGCACCTGTTTGCTGCCGCTGTCGCTGCCACCGCCCCGGCAGGTAACCCCGGCCTTCGGGAACCCCCGATTTCAGGGGCAGGGGCCGCGGCCGGGGCCGGGTCAGTGGCAGGTTCAGCGACAGTGTGCCGCGGCCGCGACCAGGGCGGCCAAAGAGCCCCGAGATCTCCCGTCACCCCTTCGGGTTGAGCAGACGCCAGGTCATGGCCCGGACTTCGTCGAAGAGTTCGAGAACGGATTTGGTTCTGGCCTTATCAATGGCCCCCGCCTGGGCGAGGAGTCGAAGATGAGTGTCGACTTCTTTCGCCGAACCGTACGCGATTCGCCAGTGGTGCATGCGATCGCGCCCGAACCGGCCCTGGCCCTCGGTGAGGTTTGCAGGCACTGACGATGCTGACCGGATCACCTGATCGGCGATCGATTTCAACGGCGGCGGAACCCTGATGACCAGTGCGATTGAGAGCCCAGCCGCTTCGAGAGCCTTGGAGTGGGCGATGAGGGGGTTTCTGGGGAGCGCGTGAGACATGGTTTCCTCCTGTTCGTTCATGCACCTCCCAACGCTGATGGCGACAACCGTTGTCAAGGGTCGCAAAGCGACCGGCCAATGGCCGGCCAGCCCTTTACAACGGTTGGCCTATCAGCGATCCATCCACACTCAATGAACGAACAGGGGGAAATCATGTACGCGGCACAGATGAACTCAACGCAGGCTTCGGCGTCACGGATTGCGGCTGCCGCTGAATCTGCACCTGCCACTGAATCTGCACCTGCACCTGTTTGCTGCCGCTGTCGCTGCCACTGCCCCGGCAGGTAACCCCGGCCTTCGGGAACCCCCGATTTCAGGGGCAGGGGCCGCGGCCGGGAACCGCTACGGCGTCCGCGGCCGCCTTGAAAATCCGGAATCCACGG
>JBDLIO010000530.1:0-3020 GCA_039714865.1 Acidobacteriota bacterium
GTGTCTGTCCCTCACGCATGCTGGCTTGCAGGTTGTGGATAGTCTGGTACCACGCACCCTGGTTCTGTGGCTCTTCCTGGCACCAGGCGACCTCATCTGCGGCCGCGTAGCTCTGCAAAATGCCCGACAGGGCAGCGTGCGGTATTGGGTATAACTGCTCGATGCGCACGATCGCGATGTTGTCTCGTCCTGAAGCGTTTAGCGCATTGGCAAGGTCATAGTAAACCTTGCCGGAGCACAGCACGAGGCGTTCGGGGTTCTCTGGGGGGGTGGGGTCGTCGAGAATTTCCAAGAAGTGCCCGTCGATCAGGTCAGCTACCGGGGACACGACATCCTTGTGGCGCAGGAGACTCTTGGGCGCCATGATGACGAGAGGTCTGCGGAAGGACCGCTTGAGCTGCCGCCTGAGGACGTGAAAGAACTGCGCCGGGGTGGTCAGGTTGCAGACCTGGATGTTGTCTTCGGCACAGGCGGCCAGGTAACGTTCCAAATAGGCGTTGGAGTGTTCAGGCCCCTGGCCCTCGTAGCCGTGTGGCAGGAGCATGACGAGGCCGCAGGCGCGTTCCCACTTGTCCATCGCCACGGTGATGAATTGGTCGATGATCACCTGGGCGCCGTTCGCGAAATCGCCGAATTGTGCCTCCCAGAGCACCAGCATGTTGGGTTCGACCAGGGCGTAGCCGTAGTCGAAGCCAAGAACCGCCGCCTCGGACAACATCGAGTTGTAGGCGCAGAAGGCCGCCTGGTCGTCGGAGATGTGGTTGAGGGGAAAGTACTTCTCGCCGTCTTTGGTGTCGAACCAACCTGCATGGCGGTGGCTGAAGGTTCCTCGGATGCTGTCTTGGCCCGAGAGGCGGACAGGAAGGCCTTCGATGAGCAATGTTCCGTAGGCCAACAGTTCCGCCAGACCCCAGTCGACCTCTCCCTTGGTCTGCACCGCCTCCAGGTGGGCCGGCAGGCGCCGCTCGATCTTTCGATTGAGGTTGAAACCCTCCGGAACCGTCGTCAGCGCCCGGGCAACACGAAGTAAGGTCTCATGGTCCGTCGTGGTGGGCTCACAATCGAAACAATAGGGGCCGTTGAGGCCTTGCCAAAGGTTGCCGAAGGCGTGTTCACTCTCCAACGAAACCGGGCAGGTCTCCTTGACCGCGTCGAAGGCGTCATACAGGCGATCTTTGAGGTTCTGCTCGATCTCAGCGCTTTGTTCGAGGGTCAGATCCCGGTTGCCTTCCAACTTGAGTTGGTACAGCTTGCGGACGGCGGGCCGATTTCGGATTTTTTGATACA
The DNA here is from genome assembly GCA_039714865.1 of Acidobacteriota bacterium. GTDB lineage: Bacteria > Acidobacteriota > Thermoanaerobaculia > Thermoanaerobaculales > Sulfomarinibacteraceae > DAOWGJ01. Next base: position 1,288 of record JBDLIO010000530.1, read on the forward strand.
TCACCGGCTGCGTGAATGCCGGCTCGTCGCCCTCGTTGTGGCCGTATTTCCGGTAGCAGAGCATGTCGATGATGACGTCGCGGTGGAAACGCTGGCGGAAACGCAGGGCGAGGTCGACGACGTAACAGACGGCCTCGGGGTCGTCGCCGTTGACGTGAAAAATCGGCGCCTCGATCATCTTCGCGACATCGGTGGGGTAAAGGGTCGATCTCGCATCGCCGGGCGAGGTTGTGAAGCCGATCTGGTTGTTGACGATGATGTGAACCGTGCCGCCTACCTGATAACCCTTGAGCTGGGAGAGGTTGAGGGTTTCGGCCACCAGGCCCTGTCCGGCGAAAGCAGCGTCGCCGTGGATCAACAGAGGGAGAATGAGGCTTCGGTCGTCGGTGTCCCCCCGCCGCCGCTGTTTTGCGCGGGTCCGGCCTTCGACCACCGGGTTGACCGCCTCGAGATGGGAGGGGTTTGCGGTCAGACTGAGGTGCAGCCGGGTGCCGTCAGTAGTGGTGTAAAAAGAGGAATAACCCCGATGGTATTTGACGTCTCCTCCCGATTCCGAGTGCGGCTGAATATTGTCCTCGAACTCGTGGAAGATCATGTCGTAGGGTTTTTGAAGGATGTTGACCAGGACGTTGAGCCGACCCCGGTGCGCCATGCCGATGACCACTTCGTCGGCGCCGGTGGCCGCCGCCGTCTCCATGAACTGATGCATTGCAGGGATCAGGCTCTCGGCGCCTTCGAGGGAGAACCTCTTCTGGCCCTGGTAACGGCTGTGAATAAAGTTTTCGAAGAGGTCGGCATCCAGCAGATGCCCCAGAAGGCGGGCCTTATCCTCCCGTTCAAACTGACGCCGGTTCCGGCCGGGTTCCATCTCGGCCTGGAGCCAACGCCGGATCTCCCGGTCCTGGATGTGAATGTACTCGATGCCGACGCTGCGACAGTAGGTGTCCTTGAGGAATTCGATGATCTCCGACAAGGTGGCCCGCTGTGCCATGCCGAGATGCCCTGTGTCGAATACCTGTTCGAGGTCGGCGGCGGAGAATCCAAATTCTTCGATGGCCAGTTCCTCGTCGGGATCCGGACGATCTTCGAGGGGATTGACATCTGCGCTCATGTGACCGCGACTGCGGTAGCCGAAGATCAGGCTGGCGACACGGGATTGTGCATCGTCTGCCCGTGGTCCGGCGCCGACACGATCGGCGCCCAGCTCGAATCCGGCGAAGAACTGACGCCAGGCTTCGGGCACCGACAGGGGGTCGGCAGTCCATTGACCGTACAACCGGTCAATGTAGTCCGGGCTCGTAAGAGAAGACAGGGGCGAGGGAATGTGCGAATCCGATGACACCGATTTCTCCTTCAGCGACCGTGCCTGACAACAACCTCGGATCCGATGGTATTTCACCACGATGCGAGAATGTGCTACTCGTCTCCTTCCAGGTAGCCGAGGCTTTCCAGGTGACGCCGCTGCTCCGGTGACAGGCGTACAGGCGGTGCATCTGTGGAACCGCGCTCGGCACGCATGGCTTCGAGCATGCCGAAGACCTCGGATCGGAGTTGTTCCGCGGTGGTGGAATGAGGCTCAAGTACGGATGGCGCCTGTTCCCCCGGATCCCTGCTCAGGTCGAATACCTCCACGCGCTCGTCACCGGGAGGGTAGCTCACGATGGCCTTTTGGTGTCCCCGGATAAGTGCCGCCTTGAAGCTGTTGTGGCGAATGGTGTGGGCGAACACCGGAC
>JBDLIO010000531.1:0-3017 GCA_039714865.1 Acidobacteriota bacterium
GTTCTCGACCTTTGGGAGAAGACGAAGGGCGTCGCGGCTAAGCCGGACAGGCGCCCCAACCGCACCTTAGGTAGCGCACTACGACCCGGCGTGCCGCGTGCAGTCCCAACGGGCTTTTTGCCTTTCTTCTTTGTGCCTTTTTGTGGCTGTTTCATGAGTTTCATTTGGGTGGCACATGCGAGGATGTCCGAAAACACTATGCGTCAATGCCCATGACAACGTGGACAGCCCGTCCCGCGCCCGCTACCATCACCGGTCGAGAGGGGAGTCTCATATGCTGATTGCAGTTCCATCTGACACCGCCGACGGCCTTGATGCCGCCATCTCCGAACACTTCGGACACTGTGCCGCTTTCACCATCATCGATATCGTTGACGACACCATTGGCGAGGTGACTATCCTCGAGAACGCTCCTCATGAGCAAGGCGGGTGCATGGCGCCTGTCAACTTCCTCAAACAGCATGGGGTAGAAATCCTCCTGGCTGGTGGAATGGGCATGCGGCCCCTTGCCGGCTTCCAACAGGTCGGCATTGACGTTCACTTCAAAGGGGACGCCAAATCGGTCCGGGAAGTTGTCGAGCTGTTCCTCTCCGGGGGCTGTCGCGCGTTCGACGATGCACAGACCTGCGGCGGCGGAGGGGATGGATGCGGAGACCAGGACTCTCACCACGACCATCATCAGCAAAACGGGCCTGAAATCGTAGCGATTGACGGGCCCGCCGATGTTCGTGAAGGTCGTCTCGTTACCCTCGAGTACGAGCTCAAAGACCGGGACGGCGAGCTTCTGGACAGCTCCGCAGCGAGCGGGCCGATCCGTTTCATCTTTGGGGCCGGGCAGACGTTTCCGGGGCTCGAACAAGCCGTAGCAGGATTGCAGCCGGGTGCGAAGGTAGTCAAGGAGATTCCGGTCACCGAGGCTTTCGGTGAACGCGAGGAGTCCCGGGTCATCGAGGCGCCTCGCGCCCAACTTCCACCTGACGTCTCCGTCGGCGCGATGGTCACTGCGGAGGATGGTCAGGGGCAGCAATTCCCACTGACGGTCATCCATCTTGACGAGAGCATCGTTCGTCTCGACGGCAACCATCCGCTCGCCGGCAAAGACCTGGTCTTTGACCTCACCGTGAGCAAGGTGGAAGGCATCAAGACAGAAGCTCACGTGGCACCGTCCGGTCATTAGAAAACGGCGCCAAAAAACTACATCCTCGCCCTTCTCCCAGTAGGGGCGGTCCCTGAAATCGACCTTGATCGCCAACCGTCCCGGCAGCCCTTTTCATCTCAAATCGTGTCTCTTGGTGTCTTTTGTGGAGATCCCGCTGTTTTTCAAGAGGCTCAGGTGGGATTGCTTGTCTCCTTCGAAGACGGTAGTTCGAACACTGCCCATGATAATCTCAACGAGAGGCTTAGCCATGACACGACGCACCTCGAGACGGGACTTTGTCAAGGCCGGGGTTGCCGGGATCACAGGGGCGACCTTCTTCTCAGGCTGCACCGATTCCGAGGGCCAGCGGGAGGCGCCGCGCCGCGGAACGTCGGTAGTCCGTACCCTCGGACGCACCGGGTTGCGGCTCCCGGTTGTCAGCATGGGTTCGTGCTATGCCGTCAACCTGGTCCAAGGTGCGCTTGATGAAGGAGTCACCTATATCCACACCTCGAGCGGCTACTCTGAGCGGCAGCACGAAACACTCATGGGCAGGGTGTTCAAGGATCGGCCCCGGGACTCGTTCGTGGTCGCCACCAGCCCGGACTTGCCGTATCGACACTGGCCGGGCCGCGGCCGCTCACGTGACGTGGGCACCAAAGTCCGACCCGAGGCCATCGTGGAGTCCATCGAAGGCAGTCTGGACCGCCTCGGTCTCGATTATGTGGACATCTACTACCTGGTTTCGGTGGGCAGCCGCAAGGTCACCCTTTTCGAGCCCTACATGAAGGCCTTCGAGAAGCTCAAGCAGGAGGGCCGGACGAGATTCGTGGGCGTGGCGACACACCAAAACGAGCCCGAAGTGATCCGGGCAGCTGCCGAGAGCGGTTTCTGGGACGTGGTCTTGACCGCTTACAACTTCCGGCAGTCGCACCGCGAGGCGGTCCGTGAGGCCATTGAAGAGGCTGCCGGGGCTGGGCTGGGCGTGGTCGCCATGAAGACCCAGGCCGGGGTCTACTGGGACCAGGCGCGGACCCGGATGATCAACCAGAAAGCCGCGCTCAAGTGGGTGCTGCTGGACGAGAATGTTCACACGGCGATCCCGGCCTTTGCCTCCTTCGACGAGCTGCGTGAGGGCCTCTCGGTCATGGAAGACCTCCGCCTGACCGACCAGGAAAGACTGGACCTTGGGATGGGGGACAGGCTCAACCTGGCCGGTTGTTTCTGCCAACAGTGCGGCCGCTGCCTGCCTCAGTGCCCGGCTGGTCAGGACGTGCCGACCCTGATGCGCGGCTACATGTACGCCTTCGGCCACGGCCGGCCGGACAAGGGGCGGGCCGTGCTCCACCCCTGCACCTCGGCCGACGTGGCCTGTACCACCTGCGACCGCTGCGAGGTGCGCTGCGCTCTCGGCATGGACGTGCGGTCGAGAGCGCGTCGAATGGCCCGGCTCCTGGACTCTGTTTAGAGGCGCCGTTCCGGGTTACTTGAGCCTCGGCAGTTTCGTCCCACCACAATCCGGGAACCTGACGGTTCCACCGGCGTTCGACCGGCGTGCCATTCCTAATTCAAAGTTGGACGTTGAACGTTGGACGTTCTTGAGGCCTACTCTCGTTTCCGGTTCGCCCCCGGGCCGCAAGAATCGTGGATGACGCGGCGGTATACCACGGAGTAATAGCGGTAACGGGATGACATGTGGGAACCAACGGAAGCCAATACGAGCACTGCAAGGAGAATCGACAGGCGATAATCCCAGGCCAGCGGCACGGCACACAACAAGGTCAACTTGGCGAGAGTCATCAGTCCGCGGCCTTGGTGAAACCACAACAGTCGAGGCCCGGCTTCGACCGCACCCAATGCCAGCCCGGTTCCGATGGTC
>JBDLIO010000532.1:0-3015 GCA_039714865.1 Acidobacteriota bacterium
ACAGTCAGGATGTAGAGAACCTCAACCGGTTTCCCGTTAAGTGTCGACGGCTTGAAGGTCCACTTCTTGACCGCTGTTTCAGCGGCCTCTGTCAGACCAAGCGGCAAGCCTCTGAGCACGTTGACGTTGGTCACTTTCCCTACCTTGCCGATGGTGCACTCCAATACAACCACCCCCTGAATGCGGGCTCGGCGTGCAGCTTCGGGATAGATGGGGTTGGGTCCACTGAGTCGTTCCGGCTCCGTGATGTTGCCACCGACAACGAATCTGATGGGTCCTTCGGGTTCAGGCGCCGGAGGCGCATCGGGAACCCCGAGGATCAGACTGTCGTCCGCGATGAAATCCAGATCCTCCTCGGGATCTTCCTCGCGAATCGGTTCCGGCTCGTCCGGTGTCGGATCGGGGATTGGGACCTTCTTGGTCTTGGGCTTTGGAATCTGCTGCAGCTCCTGTTTTGGGGGCTGCTTGAACTTGACCTGTTTGACCACGTAGATCTTTGTCTTCTTCTGGTCGTGGTCGCCGGCGTCGTCGCCCCAGACCAGGAAGTTCCAATTCATAATAAAGAACACCGCATGCAGGACTATCGCACTGACAAAGGCGATTCGAGCAAATTTCGAATCCTGCGCTTCCTCCATCGCGATGATTTCCATCACAGTCTGGGGAAGTTGGGGTCCCTTTTGGGCTGCGGGCTTGGGAGTCTCATTCATCCTTCACCCCCGATTACTGAGCTACACCCAGCATGGTCCAGATATTACTGATTTCACGCTGGGTCGGAATTGAAATGGTTTCGATCTTGATCCCGCCGTCTTCGATCGGAGTTCTCAAGATGTCGAAGACATAGATCATATTGCCGTAGGTCGCATCTGGATCGGTCCGCAGAATCACTGGTTTCTTCGGATTCTCGCGAAGTGTCTCCTCGATATATGGCAGCAGCTTATCGGCAATCTGTTCTTGGGCCATCGGCTCTCCGTCGAGCTGGAGGTCTCCCCCGGGCTGGACGTAGACATCGATCGAGTCCTCTTGTTTGATCTCGGGCGTCTCGTTGTTGTCTTCCGGCAGAGCGAAATCCAACCCCCGGGTCGCGGAGAATACCGACGTGACCATGAAGTAAATGATCAAGAGGAACGAGATATCAGCCATGGAGCCGGTGAAGATCTCGGATTCGATCTCCCGCTTTTTAATTTTAAACACTCCCATGATCGCTCCCGTCAGCCGTCGACGGTTCTCTGTTCTGAGAGCAGGAAGATAATCTTGACCTTCGACTGCTTCAGAGCATCGAGAACCGCGTCGACTTTTTCGTAGTGCACACCCTCGTCCGCCTTGATGATGAATTCCTTGGCGGGGTCCTGAGCAACCACGGTGGAGGCAAATGTGATGACCTCCTCATTGGTGCTGACGGGCAAGGACATTTCTTCACCGGTGGAGACCCTGATGATTTCGCCGGTCTCCGGGGAGGAGATCGAGATCACCGCGGCCTTTTTGGGGATATTTTTGCGCACCCAGGTTTCCGGAAGGTCGACCTGAGTCCGGTCTACCTCGGTGTTGTAGGTCAACACGAAGAAGACGATCAGCAGAAAGACGATGTCTGCCATCGACGCCGTGAAGATCTCACCGCCGCTCTTCTTCTCTCTACCGCGGATGACTGCCATCGCGGCCTCCCTTCGTTCGTATCACTCTCACGCCTGGGGCGCGTCGGTGCCCTGGGTCGAGCTGTACCGCTGACTGTCCATCTCGATGAAGGTTTCCATCAACATGTTGGTGGCGGTCTCGATGTCACGCACGAAGCGGGTGATCTTGGTGTTGTACCAGTTGTAGGCCAACTGGGCCGGGATGGCGACGATCAGGCCGGTTGCGGTCGTGATCAACGCTTCCGAGATGCCGGATGCGACCGCGCCGGGGTTGGTCAATCCTTCGGCCGCAAGGGTTGCGAAGGACTTGATCATGCCGGTAACGGTTCCGAGGAAGCCCAACATCGGGGCGACGTTGGCTGTGGTGGCCAAGACGCCCATGCGGCGCTCGAGCCGGTCCAACTCGTACATCGCCGCATTTTCGATGGTCTTCTCGATGTCTTCACGGGTGTGGCCGAAGCGCAGGAGGCCGGCCTTCATCACCGAAGCCACCGGACCGCGACTTTGCTCGCAGACCTTGATCGCCTCTTTGACGTTCCGGTTGACCAGAAGAGCCTTGCGGATCTTGGTCAGGAACTCGTTGACGTTGATTTTCGCCTTCGAAAAGACGATGAATCTCTCGATAATGAACGTCAATGCCAGGAGCGAGAAAAAGAGAAGGGGCCACATCATGGGTCCACCCTGGCGGAAATAGGTTGCGAGCGTTCCGAAGTGCACGATCTTCCTCCTATGAGTTACTTTTCCCGGGTCTGGGCCGGTCCCAGAAATGCCCGAAGTCCGATTGTGACCTATTCCGGCCTGAGTCACAAGAGTGTTTCTGCCGGAATGGACCAGTTTTTTGTTGACTCACCCCTTTCGTGAGAAAGGCAGCGAATCCTAGCACGGTGATTTTCTACGCGTCAAGGAACCGAACTACAAGCATCAAGCATCGAGTTTCGGGTGTCAAGCTTCGGGTCTCAAATCACCGTCCCTGTCGGGGACTGGGATGAATATGGGTCAGAGCGATGGCCATGGCGTCGGCCGCATCGTGGGGCGGTGTCTTGTGCAGGCCGAGGAGGCGACTGACCATGAAGGCGATCTGTGACTTCTCGGCCCTGCCGTGACCGACGATCGACTTCTTGACCTCGGCCGGCGTGTAGTCGGTGACGTCGATTCTCGCCGACCCGAGAACCGAGAGAATGACACCTCGTGCTTCGGCCAGGACGACCGTCGACCGGGGATTGCGACCGGTAAACGGCGTTTCGACCGCCGCCTGATCCGGAACCTGTTCCTCGATGACCGCGGCCAGCCGCTGCGCGAGATCAGACAGTCGGGTCGAACGGTCATCGCCCTTCGCCCTGATGATGCCGAAGTCGTGCAGGTGATAGCGATTGCCCTCGGCTGTCAC
>JBDLIO010000533.1:0-3002 GCA_039714865.1 Acidobacteriota bacterium
ATCCCCGTGGGCCTGTACCAGGCGCCGTGCGTTGAAAGCATTGGTTTCCCGGTGAATGATCCAGGTCATCTCGGCGAAAGACCGTAGGTCGTTTTCAACGGCCTCAAAACTGGGCAATTCCAGGGTTGTGTGGTCACCGGCCGAGTCCTGCCACCGGTGGTCCGTCAGGGTCTCGTTTTTCCCCAAGAGATACGCGACGCCCCGCATGTCCCGAAGGTCTTCGACCGCTTCGCCGCCATCAATCCGCCGCGCGATCTCGAGGATCGGCCTCTCCCCCATGCCGAAGACCACCAGGTGCGCCTTCGAAGTCAGGAGAATGCTGGGCAGCACCTTGTCCGACCAGTAATCGTAATGCGCCAATCTCCTGAGAGAGGCCTCAACCCCACCGGCGACCACCGGCACGCCCTTGAAGGCTTCGCGTGAACGCTGCACATAGACGTTGGTTGCCCGGTCGGGACGCAGACTGATCCGCCCGCCCGGGGAGTAGGCGTCGGCGTTCCGGCGTTTTCTGGCCGCCGTGTAGTGGTTGATCATCGAGTCCATGTTGCCGGCGCTGACGCCGTAAAAGAGGCGCGGTCGGCCGAGCTCCCGCCATGGGTCGGCCGAGCGCCAGTCCGGCTGGGCCAGGATCGCCACTCGGAAACCGTCGTTCTCCAACCAGCGGCCGAGGATTGCTGCGGCGAATGAAGGGTGGTCGATGTAGGCGTCACCGGAGACCAGGACGATGTCCGGTTGATCCCAGCCCCGGGCTTCAATTTCCCGCCGGGTGGTCGGGAGAAAGACTGCGGAATCTGAGGGTGGTCTGCGGTGCACCCGACGATGGTACACCGTGGGACGGCGCAGCGCCGGATTCAAACCCTCCAGTCTTGCTGATTCTTGCGGCCGAACCTATATTTCAGACAGTCAACCAAGGGAGGCTGTTATGAGACGAAGAGCTGTTGCGTCTTTCGTCGTGTCGTTCCTGCTGCTGCCGCTCGGTGTCATGGGCGCGGATGTCACCGGATCATTGCTGTACGATGGCCAGCCCCTCTCAGCGGTCTTCACCGATATCACCGCGGCAGTGGCCCTCGCCAGTCCGTGGAGCGGCGGGGAACAGGTCGAGGGTACCGTCGATCTCGGCACATCAACCTACAGCTTCAGCGGACTTGCGGCTGTACGTTATGGAATCGAAATTTACCTCGATCGAACGGCACCCACAAACGAAATATGGAACCCCGGGGATCTCAGCGCCAATGTATCCGTTGAACCTACAGGTTCCGGAGATTCGCTGATCCAGGATCTCGATGTTCACTTCACCTACAGGGTCATTTCCCCGGTCGACTCCACGATGCCCCTCGACGGCTCGGGACAAGACTGCAGCGCCTACCCTGCGGTGGCCTACCCCATCACCTTTGCTATCGAACCCGTACCGAGGGCGACAAACTACACATTCCGTGCCCACCTCAACAGCTGCCCACCCGTGTTTCTGGACTTGATCGATGTGCAAAGCACATCACCGTCAGCCCGGATCGACTGGGGAACCGCCGGCGAGGATTACCAGAATCTCTTTGTCCTGTGCACCGGAGCCGGGGGAACAGATCTCTGCACTGGACCGGTTTTTGAGTACAACGACAGTGGGGTCTGGGCGCTGCTCCTGAGAAATTGGGAGGGCAGTGGGCGCGGTATTCACCACAGCGACGCCGTGGTCATTCCCGCGGTGGCCAGTGCTCCCGGCGCCGCCGGGACCTACTGGTCCAGCGCCGTCAGCATTGCCAACCTCTCGGCTTCCGACCGGCAAGTCACGGTCACCTACACTCCCCGCGGAACCGACGGAACAACGTCGTACCTCGATACGACCGTTTCGTTGCCTGCCCTTTCGGCAGTTTCCTGGACCGACATCGTTGCCGAGCTGTTCTCGACGACCGGCGCAGGCGCCCTGGAAATCCGGGGAGCAAGCCTGGCCGTGACCAGCCGGACATCGACGCCCGGCACCGACGACGGTTCCTACGGGCAGGGAATTCCTCCGGTTCACCCGGAACAGATTCTCAGTGGCTCCGGCACCGCAACGGCCACCATGGCTGGGGTCGAGGAGGGCACAGGCTTTCGCACCAACCTCGGCCTCTGTGAGTTGTGGGGCGAGAGCGCCACGGTGTCGATCAGCATCATGGACCAGTCCATGTCGGAGCTAGGAAATCGGAGCTATGAACTACGGCCCTACGAGAACATCCAGATCAACCGGGTGGCCGCCGAGATTGCCGGCGTCACAACACTAGCAAACGGCGTGGTCACGGTTGCCGTCACCTCCGGGAGCGGCCGGATTGGAGCGTACATTTCCGTGGTGGACAACGCCACCGGCGACCCGACCTACATCGTCATAGCACCGCAATTTCCGATCGGCGGCTGAGACCCGAACCGCTCACTGCAGCTTGAACTTCACGGTCAGGATATAGCGCACGGCTACGGGAATGCCTTCGAGGGTCGCCGGTTCGAAGGTCCACTGATCGACCGCCTCGACCGCCGCCTCGCTCAGAGCGGTGGCGTTGGACCGGAGGACCTCGACCTCACGCACCGAGCCATCCTCACTGATGACCGCTTCCATGACGACCACACCGTTGATGCCCTCCGAGCGGGCCTCTTCCGGATAGCGGGGGTTGGGGCCGTCGCTACGTTTCGGTTCGGTGATCTTTCCCTCTTCGACGTAACGGTAGAGCGGCCGGCCTTCAAATTCTCCCTCGAGTTTCGGTGGAGCAATCTCTTTGCCGACACTGATGACGCCGCCTTCGTCGGAATAGGTCAAACCAGCACTTCGAAGGATCTGGTCGAGCGCCTGGTCCCACGGCATTTCCTGCACATCGATTGTTACGGAAGCCGACACGTCCGGGTCGAACACAATCACCACACCAGTCAACTTGCTGAATGTCCCGAGAACATCCCTGATGTCCGCATCTTTGAGGCTCAGATTGATCGGGTCCCCGGTGAACTCGCCCTGGATCGATGACTCCTGCTCGATCGGTTGCTCTCGG
>JBDLIO010000534.1:0-2998 GCA_039714865.1 Acidobacteriota bacterium
AGGTATTCAGGCGCTCCATATGATACCCGGAGGCAACCGATTGGAGCGCCTCGATGCCGATCGAGAATGGCTCGAGTCCAGAATCACCGTCTTTTTCACAGGCATCACGCACCATTCGGGGATGGTCAACTGGCAGGTCATACGACGACGGTTGGAAGGCGATCCGGGAACATCCCTGGCCCTCCAAGAGATCACCGAGTCTGCCGGACTCTGCCGGAGGGCCGTACTCTCAGCGGAGAGTAACGCCGTCGGCGACGCTCTTCGATCTGAGTGGGCAGCTCGGCAGCGCCTTGCACCCGAGATCTGCCCCCCCGAACTCACGCGTCTCGAATCCGAGGCACTGAATGCAGGGGCCCTTGCCTTCAAGGCCTGCGGCGCCGGAGGCGGCGGCAGTGTCCTGATCTGGCATGAGCCGGACGCGGTCGGCCCCGTCGCCCAAGCGATTATGACGACCGCACCGGGGGGCATACTCTTCCCACGAGGTGTGGCCGTGGATGGATGTAGAGTCAATGCTAGAATGACGTAACGACAAAAAGGGGGTTCAAAATGGGGTTTTTCGACAAATTTACCAAGAGCTTTGACGATGAGGTTTCCGAGGCAATTGACAAGATTCGTGGCATGGGTCTTGGAATCAAGGGGCTTTCGGCATTGGTCGACGACAAGGTCGTCACCCTCAAGGGGTCTGCACCCGACATGGATGCCAAGGCCAAAGCCATGCAGTTCTTCAACGAGATGGTCGATACCGAGAACACCTTCAACATGATCTCAATCCCGGCGCCCGAGCCAAAACCGGAACCCGAAGTGGTTGCCGAAGAAGCTCCGGTTGAAGAAGATCGGGTGTACGAGGTAGTTTCGGGCGACACCCTGGGCGCCATAGCCAAGAAATATTATGGAAATGCCGGCGCCTACATGAAGATCTTTGAAGCCAATCGGGACATTTTGGACAATCCCAATCTGATCAAGGTCGGCCAGAAACTCCAGATTCCGGAATAGACGGCCTCCGATAAATCGGCGTTTCAGCAATGACTGACGGACTGTATGTCGGCGCCGCCCGTGAGGGCGGCGCTCGGGTTTTCCTCGACACCGACCATCTGACCACCCACGCCGTCTGCCTGGGCATGACGGGATCGGGCAAGACCGGCCTGGGGATCGTGACCCTGGAAGAACTGGCCCGGCAAGGCGTGCCGCTGTTGATTATCGACCTCAAGGGCGACATGCTCAACCTGCTCCTCAACTTCCCGGATCTCAGTCCATTGGATTTTGAGCCGTGGCTGCCTCCTGATGCCAAGGCCTCAGAGGATCCGGCGACCCTCGCCGCCGAGCAGGCATCACTATGGCGAAAGGGTCTGGAAGGCAGCGGACTGGACGGTAACGATATCGCCGCAGTCGGCCGGGGAGTTCGGTGGCGGTTGGTGACCCCCGGCATCGCCTCCGGCGCCCCCTTGGACATTCTGCCAAGCCTGACGCCCCCCTCTGGATGGATTCCGGACAAAGACCCCGACGGCGCCCGCGACCGGGTCAACGGACTGACTTCGGCCTTGCTCTCACTGGTGGACCGCGGCGGAGATCCCCTTTCTGACCCCGATCACGTCCTGGTGGCATCGATCATCCTGGAAAACTGGCGCCGGGGACGAGGCCTCGACCTGTCGGCCCTCTTGAGCAATATTGCGGATCCACCGATCGACCATCTCGGAGCGCTTCCCCTGGAGACGTTTTACCCCAGGGATCGTCGAATGAAACTGGTAATGGCTCTCAACACCCTGATCGCCAGCCCGTCATTCGCCGCCTGGACCGAAGGCGTGCCACTGGATATGGATCATCTCCTTGGGCCTTACGGTGACCCCAGCGCAACGATCATCACCCTGGCGCACCTCGACGACCGCCAACGACAGTTCTGCCTGGCGCTCGTCGTATCGGAGCTGGTCGCGTGGATGCGCCGTCAGCCTGCTTCTTCCGGACTGAGAGCCCTGCTCTACATTGACGAAGTCCAGGGCATCCTCCCCCCCTACCCCGCAAATCCGCCGACCAAAGGGCCTCTTCTGACCCTGCTCAAGCAGGGGCGAGCCTTTGGGACCGGTGTGTGGCTTGCAACCCAGAACCCCGTCGACCTGGACTACAAGGCCCTGGGAAATGCCGGAGTCAAAGTCATCGGGCGGCTGATCACCGAAAGGGACCGCGACCGCGCCCTTGAGGGCCTGGGACTCAGCGGAACCGACGAAGGCCGGGACATTGAAAGGATCGTCGGCTCACTGAACAAGAGGGAGTTCCTCCTTCACGACGTTCGAGCGAAAAATCGGGTCCAGGCATTCTCTTCCCGCTGGGCGATGAGCTACCTCCGAGGACCGATCGCCTTGACGGAAATGGGTCCGCTGTTGACCGAAACCGTGCCGGCCGAGCCCAAGCCTGAGGCCCCTAAACCCGCCTCGGCGTCGTCCGCGCACCAGGCCGACCAGCCACCCGAGGACGCCCGCTCCCATCCCCCTGTCCTCCCGATCGACCTCCCGCAGTTCTTCTCCAGCCACGGCGGGCAGCTGACGCCATCGCTCCTGGTCCACAACCGGGTGACCGTCGAGCGCCGCACGCTGGCCCTTGTTCGGATGTTGACGGAGTTCTGGCGTATCCCAATTGACGACCAGGGAATACCCCTGTGGGATGATGCCGAGGCCCTGGACGCCCAACCGGACCTTTCGGACAACCCCCTCGGCGACGCCCTCTTCCCCGATGCCGTTCCGAAGAGGCTGGCCACGGAGCTCCGCAAGGTGGATCAGTCCTTCGTTCGGTGGCGGGCTCGCCGGCCCGTCCCCGTGCTGGCCAACACCAAACTCAAATTGGTTGCTGACGAAGGCGAAAGTCAGGATGCATTCATCGAACGGTGCACGGATCTTGCCGATCGTGCAGACGACGACCGGCAAGACACCGCTCGCCGCAAATTCGAACGAAAGATCGACACGCTCAGACGAAGGCTCGACCGAGAGCACGACGAACTCAGAAGGGACCA
>JBDLIO010000535.1:0-2994 GCA_039714865.1 Acidobacteriota bacterium
CCTGCACAACCTCTCTCGACTCGGGTTCACACATCACCGGATCGACCCGCCTATAAACCCTCAAGTCGTTATCTTCTCCAGAGGGATCCTCGACAGTGGTAGGCTAGTTGAGATGAGGAAATGGAAATCACTATCCATATAATTCAGAAAACGGTAAACGGCAAGGTAGAAAGAAAGGAATGAACCAATGGTACGAAATTTCCTGATAGTCTCGCTCCTGGGCGTAGTGTTCGCCCTGACGCCCTCCTGGGTTGGCGCAACCCAGCCCGATTTTGATTCGGCGGGGAATCCGCTTGGCGCACACCAGCCGGCGGCGCCTGCCAATGGGGACGACCGTGCCCTTGGTGATGTTCTCAACTCGTTCCCGGAACCTCCCGATGCTGCCTTCGGGCTCACCTTTCGCAACGGCAATCTCTGGGGGGCCGGCGAGGGGTCGCTCGTGCTGAGCGAGATGAACCCGGACACGGGCGCGGTCATCTCGACCGTGACCGTCAACGGAGCGGGGTTCAGTAATGTGGCCGGCCTCGGCTACGACACCAGCCGGAACCTGTTCATCGTGACAGACACGGTCATCGATACGGTGTCCACGGTTGACCCGACAACCGGGGCCGTACAGAACAGCTGGCCCGCGCCGGCGGGCGGACCGGTGGGAGCCAGCTACGATTCGGTCAGGGACGGCTACTGGATTTGTGACTTTTCAAGTACGCTGCTGTACCTTGTCAGCCCGACCGACGGCGCCGTTGTGTGGACCTGCCCTTCGCTGCCGGCAGGTTCCTCAACGATCGCGGGTGTGGGCTACGAGGCCGCTACCGACAGGCTGGTTTACAACAGTCGAAGCAACGGAACCACCTACATCATCGAGGCAAGTGACTGCTCGCTGGTGGCCAGCTTCCCGACCCCCGGGGCCTGGGGCAACGGAGTCACCGTGAGGCCCTCGGACGAGACCATCTACCTGAGGGACTGGGCCAACCATCTCATCGTCGTTGTCGACTCCGATGGTCTGCTACCGGTGGAGTTGCAGAGCCTGGCCGTAGAGTAGGTGCTCACTCCACATCGGGCAGAGACCCTACCGGCTGGATCTGCGCCGCCCGCCGGGGCCGGCAACAGCAACGGCGCCAAATGGGATGTGGGGCTGGTTAGAGAAATGACCCATCCCGCTCGGTCTGTCTCTCGATCAACAAGAGCGGACAAGCGAGGACCTATGATTTTGAAAATTCGGCAAGTCGCTACAACTACGCTGTTGCTGCTGATTTCCTTTCTTCTGGCTCAGCCCGGCCTGGCTTCTGAGAGAGGCTGGCCCGTTGAAGGACAATTCCAGTGGTACTCCGCCCCATTTTTCGGTCGGGTCGGCAGTCCGGTCGCACAGGATCTCGATGGAGATGGGCAGAAGGAAGTCGTAGTCTTACAGGGGAAGTACGATCCAGCAGGCAATTCGGTTGTCGAAATACAGGTTTTTGACAAGGACGGCAGCCCCTTCACCGGAAACTGGCCTGTGCAGATCGCTGAAGAGATGATCTTCGGTAATGTCGCCTCTACGGGGCCGATGATCGCTAACGTGGATGGCAGCGATGAAGAGCTCGAGATCATTGTGACTCTGTTGGAGCCCGGCACGAAAACTCTCAGAATATACGTCTTGAATCATGACGGGACATTTTTCTGGACGACACCCTTCGAACGTACGGTCACGCATACAGGCATGGAGGCGGATTTCTCTCCAGGAGCCGTGGGAGATCTCAACAGGGACGGGCTGTTGGAAATCGTGACGGCAGTTGGCGATGAGGTTTTTGTAATCGAACCCGACAAGACGACCCTGTTCGAGGTGGATCTGAACGAGGATGATTACTTCATCTCCTCGGCGCCTGCCCTGGCGGACCTCGATCAGGATGGCAAACTTGAAGTGATACTCAACTTCGACAAGTACTATGCCTGGAAATATGACGGCACATCACTGCCAGGGTGGCCGATTGATATTCCTGGAACCCTGCAGATTCCGGCGGCAAACATAATGCCTGTCGTGGGTGATCTTGACGACGACGGGGATTATGAAATCGTCTTCTCGAATATCCCGGCCCATCAAAACGAATTGATAACGTGGATCTATGCCTACCACCATGACGGCTCAGTCGTCGACGGCTGGCCGGTCGAAGATATTGGTGTCGGAAGTTCGAACAGGTTCAACAGCCCGGCGCTGGCCGACATCGACAACGATGGAAAGCCGGAGGTGATCACACTGAAGGCCGGGGCTGACAACGAGGTCTGCGTCTATCATCATGATGGGACGATGGCAGCAGGCTGGCCGCGGGCCGTGAACCTGAGTGGCATGGGTTCCTTCTATTACATCGCCAATTCATTCACGCCTTCCGTCGGCGACGTTGACGGGGACGGGGAAGTCGAGATTGCTGTTGTTGCAATGGACCGCAGCAATAGTGACGTTCCAGCCGTCTATCTCTTCAATGCCGACGGCACAGATGTTGCCGGTTTCCCTTTTCCGACCGAAGTGTATTCTATGCTTGCCTCGATTCCATCCATGGTGGACCTGGACAATGACGACCGTGCAGAGATTCTGTTCAGCTATTACAAGGTCACGGGCGCTTCAAATGGTACCGTCAACTGGCACGTCGAACTCGTTCAGGACCTGGGTTGGCAGGCCTTGAACCATTCGGCAATGCCCTGGCCGTCTTTTCAACGGGATCCTCATCATTCGGGGACGCTCCCTATCGGTTTCGGACAGTTTCTTATCTTCGCCGACGGCTTCGAGTCCGGCAACTCCTCGCAGTGGTCACTAAGCGTTCCTTGAATTGCTCCCCTTTGGCCCTTGGCGACGACGCCAAGAGCCCCAAGTTTATCCGGACCATACCTATCCCCTTCGCTCAGGCTGTTTCGAAACGCGGCTACCGGAAAAGATGGGGAGTGTCCCCTGTATTCCCTGTATTTCCGTTTCTCTGTCATCCCGACCGAGGGAGCGGAGCGACCGAGTGGAGGGATCTCCCCAGC
>JBDLIO010000536.1:0-2994 GCA_039714865.1 Acidobacteriota bacterium
GGACGATCGTGAGGTCAGGACCGACAGGGTTCGCAAAAGCCTCGGCACCGAACGCACCTTCAGCCGAAACGTGCAGGACATTGAGGAGATGGATCAGATTCTGCGGAAAATGACCCACGAGATCGTGGAGGGGCTCGAAAAACGGAAAATCGCGGCATGCACGATCACCGTCAAGGTGAGGTATCCCGACTTCACGACCCTGACGCGATCCCATACCCTGGACGGTCCCACGTCCTCGGTAGAACGCATCGAAAACTGTGCCAAAGACCTCCTGCGCCGAACCGAGGCGGCCAAGCGCTCGGTGCGCCTGCTCGGCCTCAGTGTCGAAGGCCTGGTTCCGGTCAACCTGGAACAGCGGACGCTTTTCGATCGAACGGAAGGGTTCGATGATGTCCTTGCGAGAGTGGCCGAACCTGGGGTGGAGTACGGGGAAAAAACAGGGGCCCCACGTACAATGCAGGTTGACGATTCAGGGGGCTCAAAATGACTGATCGCAGGCAAATCTTGCTCAAGGATAGTTTTGATCTTGGGCGAAGGATCCGAATCAAGAACCGGTTCTTCAAGTCGGCTCTCAGTGAACAGTTGGGGGATAAAGACCACGGCCCCCGGCCGGATTTGATCACCCTGTACCGCCGGTGGGCCGAGGGTGGCGCCGGTCTCCTGGTGACCGGGAATGTCATGATCGATCGCCGGTTTCTCGGGGAGCCGGGGAACGTGGTCTTGGAAGACGATCGGCACCTCGAGGCCTTCAGGGGCTGGGCGGAGTCGACCTCTGAGCACGATGCCAGGCTGTGGATGCAGCTCAATCATCCCGGCAAGCAGATTCCTTCCTTCTTATGTTCGGAGCCGGTCGCGCCCTCCGCAGTGCCGATGGGATATGGACTGGGCCATCTATTCAAGACACCCCGAGCCCTGTCCGAGGAAGAAATTCTGGAGATTGTCGGCCGCTTCGCCACAAGTTCGGCGCTGGCCAGGGAGGCCGGTTTCGGCGGCGTGCAGATCCACGCGGCGCATGGTTACCTGATCAACCAATTCCTGTCGCCTCACCACAATCGTCGCGAGGACGACTGGGGTGGCGGTCCTTCCCAGCGGAGGCGTTTTCTTCTCGAGGTTTACCGGGCAATGCGGACCGCGGTCGGGGACGACTACCCCATCGGCATCAAGCTCAATTCGGCAGATTTCCTCCGCGGCGGTTTTTCGGAGGAGGCGTCGATGACGGTCGTCGATCAGATCGCCGGCGAGGGCATTGATCTGATCGAGATTTCCGGGGGAACGTATGAGAGTCCGGCGATGGTCGGCCACCGGGTGAAGGAAAGCACTCGGCAGCGGGAGGCCTATTTTCTGGAATTCGCCGAAAAGGTGCGGCAGCGGGTCGAGACACCTCTGGTCGTCACCGGTGGTTTTCGATCCGGTCCGGCCATGCTGGAGGCGTTGAACTCCGGCGCGACGGACTTCGTCGGACTCGGCCGGCCGCTGGCTGTTGAACCCGACCTTCCAAATCGGCTGATGGGGGACCCCTCCGGACGCATCGACCTGCCTCGACCCACCACCGGTTTCAAATCCGTTGATCGTATGGTGATCCTCGACCTCAGCTGGTGGGAACTGCAACTCCGTCGAATGGGCCGGGGCCTGGACCCAAAAGCTGACCTGAGCGCGTGGCGTTCCGTGTGGACGACCCTGTCGGAACTCGGTGTCGCGGCTTTCCGTCGACGGAGGGCATGAACCGGAAATGCTGCTCTTTTCTGGTAGAGTCGAACAAGTTGAAATTCATGGAAAAGCAGCAGCTGAATCACCGTGGTCCCTCCCTGCTTTCGGATGCTGCGATTGACGGGCTGCGTACCTCGAGTTCGGTCCTGGGATTTTCCGAGGGTGAGGCTGTTGTCCGCAAGGGCGAGACCGGCAAGGCCTTCTATGTCGTTGTGACGGGCGAGGTGGAAATCCGCCTGCAGGCAGAGGACGGACGAACGCTTCCATTGACCCGTCTCGGTCCGGGAGCCACCTTTGGTGAAATGGCTCTCCTTCGGGACGAGCCTGTTTCGGCAGATGTCGTCGCTGTTGAGCCAGTGACGATCATGGCCTGTCCGGCAGCGAGCTTCAAGGAGGCGATCGCCGAGTGTGAGCCACTGCGCAGCGAATTGATGGCCCGCCTTGCCGAGGATTTGCACAATACGAACTCCGAGGTTTGGAATTTCTTTCAAAAAGCGGACGCTCTTCGTCTTCTGATTCGCTGCGAAAACCGACCCGAGCCGTTGGTTCAAGAGAGTGCAAAGATGCGCTCCGTTGCTCGCACCCTCAGCCGCCTTGCCGACGAGCGTGGGCCCGTTCTGGTGTGCGGGGAACCGGGTACCGGAAAGTTGTTTGCCGCCAGGACCCTCCATGGACTCAGCAATCGGGTGGAGGCCCCGCTGATCATTGTGGATTGTCGCAGGGTCAGAAGTGGCGACGCCGGAAAACTCCTCTTTGGGTCGGCCGGCGGTACCAAGGCCGAAAGCAGCCACCCGAGACCAGGTGCGGTGCAACTGGCCCGAGGTGGCACCCTGATCCTGCGTCACGTTGAAGCCCTCGAACACGAGCTTCAGGAGCGGCTCGCGGTGGTTGCGAGCGCCGATCGAAATGCCTCCGGTGTTCTTGTGATCGCGACCATGCGGCATGAGGGAAGGAGCCCGCCGCCACTTCACGGCTCGCTGGTTGCCGCCTTCGACAAGAATTTGATCATCATGCCCTCCTTGAGTGATCGGCGACGAGACATCGTGGCGCTGGCGAGAATTTTCCTGAAAGAAGTTGATTCAAAGGGTTCATTTCATTTCAATCAGGAAGCTGAACGTACCCTCGCCACTCTGGAATACAACCACCACAATGCCGGCCAATTGCGTGAGACTGTTGAGGTCGCGACGCTCTGTGCCGACGGTTCCGAAATTCGGGCCGAACACCTCTTCAGTGGCGCCTCCACCGAAGAGGGCTCATCCGGGCTTGACCTGAGACGCCTGTTGAGAC
>JBDLIO010000537.1:0-2993 GCA_039714865.1 Acidobacteriota bacterium
GGAAGAAAACGTTTTCGTCGTCGCGTCAGGGTCTGCCGTTTTACGGTGGAGAAGATCAACTACATTGACTACAAGGATATTGAGCTCCTCAGGGAATACACCCCGACCAACGGGAAGATCCTGCCCCGCCGGGTCACGGGAACCCGGCCGGCATTCCAGCGTAAATTGACACGGGCCATCAAGCGTGCCCGCCACATGGCTCTTCTGCCCTACACGGGTCGCTGAGGCAAGTACCATCATCGAGTCCCGCGTCGGGCCACCCAGGGGGGCCGGACGCGGGTTTTTTGGTAGCCGCACGGCCGTCGGTCTCCTTGTTTGCTATGGCAGTGAGGGGCGCCGGGGCGCCGGTCTCGCCGGAATGAGCTGATGAACGATCCACACGTCGAACCGGGGTCTGAGACCCAAGAGCCCATCCGGCCGCCCTCACTGGGCCCGGTTGTGTCGGGTTTTCTGTCGCTGTTCCTGGCGGGGAGCTTTGTTTTGTTGGGGCCGATTGCGCTGATCGTCGCACCGCTGGCGGTCATTCCGATTCTCAAGTTCGAGGCCGAGCGAGGTGGGTCGGTTCTGGTATGGGGGCCGGTTGTCGTCATTCTTGTGGCGGTGGCCTCCGCAGGTGGGGGTGTTGCGGCGCTCGTAGTGCTTTTGGCCTATCTCACGGTGGCTGTCCTGCCGACCGTCAGTGTCATCGCGTGGTGCCGGTCTGGGTGGTCGGAAGGTCGCTGGGCGGCCGTCACGGTGATGACCTTTGCTCTGGTGCTGGTGACGGGCGCAGTGGTTGCGACCCTGCCCCAGGGGCCTGTTGACGTCGTTGCCCAATGGTCCAGAACGGCTGCCGAGGATGCGGGTCAGCTCTACACCTCGATGGGTTTGAGCCGAGGCGAAGTACAGCGGGCTATGGACCAGGCCCAGTGGTTCGTCGCCTGGACTTTGCCCAGCATGCTGGTGTTCTACCTGGTGGCTGTGCTTTTTTGGATTCGTCCCAGGCTGGCGTTGTTGGGACTCAACGTGCCGGCCGGGTCGTTCGAAGATTATCGGTCGGATGAGTGGCTCCCGTTGGCCTTTGCGCTGACCGGCCTGGGAGCAGTGGTGCTGAATGGGACCTCCCGGTGGGTGGCCCTCAATCTGTTGTTGCCGGTTTTGGCATTGTATTTCGTACACGGGTTGGCTATTATTCGGGCCCATCTTGTGCGCTGGATTGGGCGCGGGTGGCTCGTGCGCTGGGGTGTGGCGATCCTGGCTCTCCAGATGCCGCTGCCGGCGGTTGTCGCCCTGTTGGGTCTGGTGGATGCCTTTCGCCCATTGAGACCTCAGCTGAACGAAGACGGAGGAATGGAATGAAAGTAATACTGAATGACCATGTTGAGCACCTGGGAGAGCGAGGCGCAAGCGTCGAAGTCAAGCCCGGGTATGCACGAAACTATCTGTTGCCCCAAGGGCTCGCGTACCTCGACACACCCGGGAATCGACGGCTGTTCGAGCAGCAGCAGAACCGCTGGCAGGAAATGGACCTCAGCCGACGTACGGCTGCCGAGGCGGTCCAGCTTTCGATGAAGGGCGTTGAATTGCTCTTCGAGCGCCGCGCAGGAGAGAAGAATGTTCTCTTCGGTTCGGTGACGGAGGGGGACATCGGCCGAGAATTGATCGAAAAGGGTTTCGAGATCGACAAGCGCCGAGTGCACCTCGACGATGTCATCAAGGAGCTCGGCAACTTCGAGGCGACCGTCAAGATTCACCGCGACATCGAAGTGACCATTCCCGTTCACGTCGTCAGGCCTGGTGGCCAGGTGGAGGATACCGAAGAGGTCGCTGTCGAGGAAGCTGAGGTTGCCCCGACCGAGGAGGTCGAGGCTGAACCGGCTGTCGAGTAGGCTGCGATGTCCGGCAACAGCCGGGATGGGCGCAGGACAGAGAACGCCGCTGAGGGCTCTCATCAGAGTGTGATGGGGGCCCTTGCCGCGATGGTGCCGTGGCGAATGGCACGGAAGATCCGCAACAACCAAGAGCGTCTGGATCGTGTCGAAAGACGACTTGACGGCGTCGAAGGGCGTCTGGGAGATGTCGTCAACGACATCTCGGGGCGCCAGGACCTTTTGGAATCGACGTTGAGGACGATTCAAGACCTCCTGGAGTCGATCAACTCCGTTCGGTTGGCCGCGGTGGATCAGCGTGGAGACCAGTTGGAGGCAGGGCTGCGTGAGTCTGCCGAAGAAGTCACCAGGCTTCGAGACGGTCTGATGCCCGCCGCCGAGGGCCGGTGGAACGCCCTGTTTGAGCGTTTGGCTTTTGAACTCGAGGAAACCGCCTCCCTGGTTGAACGGAACCTGGCGTCCGAACCTCTGCCTGTGATCGAGCCGGGTCCGTCCGAGCGGGCTCTGGCACAAGCCCTGACGAAGGTCCAGCCCCTCCTGGTTGAGGCCTTCCGAGGCTCAGAGGCCGAGATCGGCCACCGAATGGAGAGCGTTCTCCCGCTATTGGAAGGACACGTCCCGGTCCTGGACCTGGGATGCGGTCGGGGGGAACTCCTGCTGCTGTTGAGAGAGGCCGGGATTGAGGCCAGAGGCGTCGAAGGCGATGTCGCTCTGGTTCAGGGAGCGGTTCGGCGGGGCCTCGAAGTGGACCATGCCGATGTCCTTGACGCCCTTCGTGCCCTCGATGAAGCGTCAGTCGGCGCGGTCACTGCCTTTCACCTCTTCGAGCATTTCTCCGGCACCCAGTTGTCCGAGGTTCTCGACCAATGCCGTCGTGTCCTCCGCCCGGAGGGTATTCTGGTGGCAGAGTGTCCCAACCCACACAATATTCGCGTTGGGGCATCATTGTTCTGGCAGGATCCGACCCACGTCAGGCCGTTGCTGCCCGAAACACTCGGTGTGTTCCTCAAGGCTTCGGGGTTCAGTGTCCGGAACCTGGAGTATCTGCACCCCTTTCCCGAAGAGCAGTTCCTGAGAGCGGGTAATGGTCCAACGGTGGATCCGGCCGTCGACGGCCGCATCGAC
>JBDLIO010000538.1:0-2989 GCA_039714865.1 Acidobacteriota bacterium
CACCATCGGTTTTCTCATCGGCTTCACTGCCATTGCAGAGGCTCAGAGTTCCTGGCGCCCCGGCGACACCGGTTCGGTCCGATTCCGACTCGGGCTCTTCGAACCTCAGGTAGACTCCAGCTACTGGACCGAAAAATTCAACGTCTGGACCGGAACCGCCGAAGATTTTCAGGATATGACCTGGGGCGTGGACGGGCTGTGGATGACTGCGCCTACCTGGGGTATGCAGTTCGGATCCTCCTGGTACCAGGGCGCTACAACCCAATCATACCGGGATTGGGTGGATGACTCAGGCCGGGAAATCGCACACAGAACCGAGCTGTCTACCTGGGACCTGACTGCCGCCTGGCTGTTCAAACCACTCAGGGGTTCGTCGATTCGCCCTTACTTCGGCGTCGGTGCTGGTCTCCTGTCCTGGCGCCTCCTTGAGTACGGAGATTTCATAGACTTCAGCCCGGATGGCGACGGTGCGGTGACCTATGCCACCTACAGGGATGACGGTACTACCTTCATGGCCTTCGGCATCGCGGGGATTGAATTCCTGAGCCGCAACGGCTGGTCCTTCTTTGTCGAAGGGCGTTGGCGCGAAGCCGAGGCCTCTCTCGGAGGAGGATTCGGCAGCCTCAATCAACGCCTCGATCTTTCGGGCCCGGAATTCAGCGCCGGCATCTCCTGGAACTTCTGAAGGCCGAGCACAAATTTTGGAAGAATTTTCTTCATCTGCGATATACTGAATTCGTGCCAAGAACAATGGAGGACCCGAATGATTTCGACCCGCAAAATGGTTGGAAGGTCTGAGGTGACTTTTGACGAACTTCGGTCACAGCACCAGGGCCACGAGACACGTCTGGAAGAGCTGCGGTTGAAGGGGTATCTGACTCCCGAAGAAGAATTCGAGCAGAAGCAGTTGAAGAAGAAGAAACTCCGGCTCAAAGATCAGATGGAACACATCCGCAGAGCCGCGTCCTGACGCAAACCTCTGGGGCTGGAACCAAAAGGAACTGGTGAGCCTTAACCCCGAGCCCGTTGTCGTTACCGCAGCGCTTTGTCACCACCAGTTCGATGTTGGACTCAAACCCGTACCCCGATGAAATTGCGGATCGAGCATCCCCGAATGACGCTGTGCAAGTTGGGGTTGAACCCGAGAAAAGTCGGTAACGGTAACGCGAACGGGCTCGGGTTCGGGAAAACCCCACAGTGTTCGATCACCGGCAAACCCTCCAACTGCCGTGATTTGTATAACGTCGGTTCGGTCTCCGCTTCGGATTTTTGCTTTCCTGGAGCGGAAGAAGCTAAAAGCTTGATATTATCTGGCGTCGAGCCTCGTCGGCAGGAGCCCAAGGCTGGGCGGGCCGATAGAATACCAATACGACTGGGGAACCTATGCCTCGCTTCGCTATTTTGGATCCCGTGACCCTGCAGGGTAAGGAACTGACCACAGAAATCAAACGACGTTTCCCCGAGGCCGACCTGGCTCTCTTTCACACCTCAGACGACGAGGAACACCAGATCTCCGAAATCGGGGGGCAGGCAGCCCTGGTACCTCCTTTGAGCGAAGGGGAGTGCTTGTCGGAGTATGACGCCGTCCTGTTGGCGGCCGATCGGATCAGCCCTCGCCTCAAGGTACTCGAACAGGCGCTTGAGGATGACGATACGCTGGTTTTCATCGATGCCACGTCCCTCGGCCACTACCGCCACATCACATCACCGGCCCTGAATGCCGACGCCATGACGTCCGGCGCGCGCCTTCGGCCGGCCCACCCGTCAATCGTCGTGGCGGACGGTGTTCTCAAGGCCCTCGAAACCTTCGAGCCGACTGCACTGACGATTGCCGCCATCGAGCCCGTGTCGATCTACGGCCAGGAGGCGGTCACCACTCTGGCGCATCAAGCCGCCCAGCGATTGCAGGGTGAGGATGTTTCCAAGAAAATCGACAAGCGCATCGCTGCGTTCAACATGACGGCTGTTTCCGGTGTCGATCTGGTGAACGAGGCCGCTGTCCTCTTCCCTGGCCTGGAAGTTGCCGCCACTCGCACGCTCGGAGGTTCTTTCCACGGCCACCTGGCGATTCTGGGTCTGACCTTTGCTTCGACCCTGACCGGCAAAGCCGCCATGCGCGCGCTGAAACTCAGCCCTGATCTCTCAATCAAGAACTCGGCGCTGAGCATCGATACTGTCAGCGACAGGGAAGGCATCTGGTTGACACAGCTCGAAACCTCGCCGGGAGGTCATCTATTGACCCTTCAGGCGATGGCCGACGGCCTGCAAATCGGTGGCGCCACTACCGTCGCCTCGATGCTTGAGGGGTTTGGTGGGCCCTAACGTGCTCTCATGCAATTCGTCCGACGAATTGCTATTTCCAGTTTCTGACAAACGACCAATCTCCGCTATCATGGCCGGTGGACGGCATTCCCGTCCATTCCAAAAGAGGAGGAATTCTCATGACCAGTCCCTTGAACAATCTCGAGCCCCGAGGCCTGTGGGCCAATTTTGACGGTATTCGGCAGACCCCACGTCCTTCCAAACATGAAGAGAAAATCATCAACCACTTGATGCAGTGGGGGAAAGACGGCGGCCACGAAGTCCATCAGGACGCTGCCGGAACACTCAGCATCCATGTCGCGGCGACGCCGGGCCATGAGCAGGCGCCGACAATCGTGCTTCAGAATCACATGGACATGGTCTGCGAGAAGAACTCGGACATCGAGCACGACTTCATGACCGAAGGCATCAAGGTTGCCGTCGACGGCGACTGGGTCCACGCGATCGGAACGACTCTCGGAGCGGACAACGGCGTTGGTCTGGCCGCCGCCATGGCCGTCGTCGAAGATCCCGAGGCGGTCCACGGCCCGCTCGAGCTTCTCTGCACCGTTGACGAAGAGACCGGCTTGACCGGCGCCATGCAACTCGACCCTTCCATCGTCTCGGGCCGCATCATGCTCAATCTGGACACCGAAGAGGACGGCGCCGTCTACATCGGATGTGCGGG
>JBDLIO010000539.1:0-2986 GCA_039714865.1 Acidobacteriota bacterium
GGTCACTGATGCCGCCCTGAATGTCCAGGTGATCGACCTCGGCCTCAGGTATTGTCTCGGTTGACCTGAATTCCGATGTGAACACCACTTCGCCGTCTTTGTCGTAGACTTCAACGAACTCGACCGTGCGTTTCTGAGCCAACCCGTCCAAGGTCTTGAAGAGTTCCTGCCGAGTACGGCTGACAGCGTCGAGGTCGACTGCCAGAGCCTCGCTGTTATCGAGTTGGTCCGCGACCCGCTCGGCGTCTTGTCGGGAACTGAGGAGCAAATCCTCCAGGTAGCGTTGAGACAACGAACCAGCGATCAGATGCCCGAAGACAAAAATAATTGCGGAAACCAGAACGGCGAAGACTACGGTCGCAGCCGCGTACCGTCTTCGAAACGACGTCGGTGGAGAATTGGACGATTGCAGGCTCGTCACCTCACGCCCTCCACGCTGCACTGCGACGAGTGCAAATGCGGGGCTGGACGGATAAGAAAAAAAGTCGACTCATCATATTCAGGACGGCTCGTGACAAGCCGCACTTCACTCAGCGCCACAGAGGGCCCCAAGGCTCAATGCAACGATCATGCCCGAGATTCCGTGGCGAACCCGCTCAGAACACCAGGCGGCAACGCCGAAACGGCACGGCTCACACGCCACAGGCTGTTCGAAGGTCATCTACCCGATCGGTACGCTCCCAGGTGAATTCGGGCTCGTTCCGCCCAAAATGCCCGAAGGCCGCCGTCTTCCGGAAGATCGGGCGCAACAGGTTCAACTCAGTGATGATGCCGCGTGGAGTCAGGTCGAACACTTCCCGAACGGCCTGAGTCAGCCGGTCATCCTCGGTCACGCCGGTTCCGAACGTATCTACCATCACCGACACCGGTTCGACAACACCAATTGCGTAGGCCAGCTGAACCTCACACCGCCCGGCCAGTTTGGCGGCTACGATGTTCTTCGCTACATGGCGAGCCCTGTAGGACGCCGAGCGGTCGACTTTGGAGGGATCCTTCCCGGAAAAGGCGCCACCGCCATGAGAACCCACACCCCCGTAGGTGTCGACAATGATCTTCCGCCCGGTCAACCCACAGTCCCCTTGCGGCCCCCCGGTGACAAATCGACCGGTCGGGTTGATGTAATAGTTGGTCCGCTCGTCAACCAGATCAGCTGGAATCACCGGATTGATGATCTTGGACCTGACATCCGAGCGAAGGTCGACAATGTCGATGTCCTCGGAATGCTGGCACGAAATAACGACGGCATCGATACGAGAGGGACGTCCATCCCGGTATTCCACCGATACCTGACTCTTACCATCAGGCCGGAGCCAGTCCAGCACCCCGTTGCGTCTGGCGTGACTGAGCTGCCGGGTCAAGGCATGCGCCATCTGAATCGGCATCGGCATCAGTTCCGGCGTCTCGTCACAGGCGTAACCGAACATCAGACCCTGGTCGCCCGCACCGCCCGTATCGACACCTTGGGCAATATCCCCTGACTGGGGGTCAATCGAAGAAATGACGGCACACGTCTCGAAGTCAAATCCAAACTTGGCTCTGGTGTATCCGATGTCCCTGATCGTTTCCCGAACCAACTGAGGGAACTCGACATAGCTCTCGGTGGAGATCTCGCCGGCGATAAAGGCCATACCGGTCGTCACCATCGTCTCGCAAGCCACTCGTCCTTTGGAGTCCTGCTCCAACACGGCATCCAACACGGCGTCAGAGATCTGATCAGCAATCTTGTCCGGGTGCCCCTCGGTAACGCTTTCCGATGTAAATACGTGATTTCCGTTTGGTGCCATGGCTGTACCACCTCCTTGTGGAAGGAGGAAAACTAGCACTCAAACTACTGCCGGTCAAACATATTGGCTTGGAAGCTCGAAGGCTGGGAGACTGGGAAGCAAGACGGGAGGGCACGACTCCGTTCGTGCATTGTGACCTCAGGCGGCACGAGGACGCAATTGAACGCTCAACGTTGGACGTTCGATTGGCCTCCAAGCGTCCCAGCTCTTAAGCTTCCCGGCCTATCTAATTCGCCTGGAGGTGACCCGAGAGGCCATCGACTCGTGATGTAATGTCACGGAAGGCCGGGTCTTCAAGCATGATCTCCTCGAAGAATTCGGCTGCGCCTCCGTAGTCACCCGAACCTTCAAGGCAGTTGGCCAATTCGTACTTGAGCGCCAGGATCGACTCATCCTTCAGCCCCGGCGCCTCGAGTGCACGCTGATACCAACCCGCCGCCTGGTCCCACATGCCCTGTTCGACGTAGCACACCCCAATCATCGAACAACACTCAACATAGAAATCCGGGTCTTTCGAAGCGACCTGGAACTCACGAATTGCTTCCGGCAGCAGCCCCATTTCCTTGTAGGCAATACCCAGGTTGAAGTGGGTATCGGCATCTTCTTCCGACAACTGCTCCGCCACGCCTTTCTGGAATTCGCGGAAGACATCCTCGAGATCGACCTCGCCCTCGCTGGGACCTGCCGCCCTTTCGACAATGGCTTCCTCGGCCGCCATTTCTTCTTCCAATTCGGCCGCCAGATCAACGAAACCTTCTTCTTCATCGACGAAGAGGTCAGCTGATGCTTCTTCGACCTGTGGAACCTCTTCCGTCAAGAAACCCTTGGCCTTGAGTTCCAGCCGTCGTTCCGCAACCTCGGAACTCAGCGGGTGTTCAGCTTCCAACCGCCTCAGAAGGCGGGTGGCGTCTTCATAAAGAGAATTTTCCAGGAACGAGTCCATTTGCTGGAGATCGCCCATGGTGGGCCCCGGGATTCGGTCGGCAGCCTCGTCGAGAATGTCATCAACAGAGGAATCATCGGCCGGAACATCTGCTTCCTGCACCGGGGTCGGCACATCAATCGATGGACCACCACCCATGACCGCCTGCTCGAGATCTTCCAGCATGTCCGCCACTGCCGAGGATTCAATTGGGGCAGACACGACGACATCCTGCACCTCAAGGAGGTCGATTTCGGGCTCGTCGTCATCAACGATAGAA
>JBDLIO010000540.1:0-2985 GCA_039714865.1 Acidobacteriota bacterium
GGTCTTTCAGTACACCCTGGAATCACCCGAGCGGGACCTGATGGAGTTGAGAACCCTTCAGGACTGGGTCTTGCGTCCGATCCTGAGGACGGTTCCCGGGGTTGCCGGTGTCGACAGTTTCGGCGGTCATGTCCGCCAGTTTCACATCGTGGCCAATCCGACATCCTTGAGGCGGTATCGCCTGGCTTTGGGTGAACTGTCGGCGGCGGTAGCGGCCAGCAACGGTGTCGCGGGCGGCTCGTACGTTGAGCGTGGCGGCGAGCAGTTCGTCGTCCGGGGCGACGGTTGGGTCCGCGGGGTCGAGGATCTCGAAAATACCGTTGTTTCCTATCGTGATGGTGTTCCGATTCTCCTCTCCCAGGTCGCTGATGTCGTCATTGCGCCGGAAATCCGGCAGGGGGCGATCAGCCGAAACGGCGAGGGCGAAACCGTCGCCGGTATCGTATTGATGCTGCGTGGCGGGTCGGGCCGAGACGTAGTTCAGGGTGTCAAGGAAAAGCTGGAGTTGGCGCGACGGTCCTTGCCTCCCGATGTCGAGATCGTGCCCTTTTACGACCGGGACGAGCTGGTGCAGACGGCTCTCGGAACGGTCAAATCGGCCCTTTTCCAGGGTGCGGTTCTGGTTGTGCTGGTCCTGCTCTTTTTCATGGGCCATTTACGGTCGGCCTTTTTGGTGGCGGTTCAGCTGCCGATGGCCGCGTTGGCGACCTTTTTGGTCATGGGCCAGGTCGGCCTTTCGGCCAATTTGATGACGCTGTCGGGCCTGGCCATCGCCATCGGCATGCTGGGTGACGGGGCCATCGTGCTGGTGGAAAACGGGGTGCGCCTGCTGGGCACGGGGGACGAGGCGCCGGAAGACCGGTGCCGATTGATCCGCCAGGCGGCGGTCGAGGTTGGGCGACCGATTGTATTTGGTGTCGCAGTCATCATCGTCGTCTTCATTCCCATTGCCTCTTTGCAGGGAGTGGAAGGCAAGATGTTCGCGCCCCTGGCCTACACGATTTCGATCGCCATGGGGTGCGCCCTGATCCTGACGATGACCCTGATTCCTGCGCTGGCCTCCCTGCTTCTCAGACCGGCGCCGATCTTCGGAGGAGGACGGATTCCCCATCCCGCCGACCTGGTGCGTCGAATCTACCGCCCGCAGCTGAAGTGGGCTTTGGATCATTTTTGGGTCGTCGTCGGAGTTGCATTGGCCTTGCTGGTTGTTGCTGCGGCATTGGTTCCGACATTGGGGACCGAGTTTTTGCCAACCATGGACGAAGGCTCGATCGTCGTTCAGCCCTTCCAAATTCCGTCGGTGTCTCTGACGCAGTCTCTCGAGGGCGTCAAGCGGATCGAGGCGGCGATCATGGAGTTGCCGGAGGTGGTACGGGTTGTCAGCCGGACTGGGCGATCTGACATTTCTTCGGACCCGATGGGAGTCGGGGAAAGTGACACCTATGTGCTGCTGAGGCCGCGATCGGAATGGGTGACCGCGGACACCAAGGCGGGGCTCGTCGACGCGATCCGAAACAAGATGGCGGAAATTCCGGGTGTCGATTTCGGATACACCCAACCTATTCAGATGCGGGTCGACGAGCTGTTGTCGGGCGTCAAGTCCCAGATTGCGGTCAAGATCTTCGGTGACGATTTGTCGCGCCTGGCACAGTTGGGTGATCAGGTAGCAGCGGTGTTGCAGTCGGTCGAGGGCGCCGTCGATGTCAAGGCCGAGGCCGTTGAGGGTCTCGGATACCTGCAAATATCGATGCATCGCAGGCGACTGGCTCGTATGGGCGTTTCGGTTGCCCAGGTCAGGGAACTGATAGAAACCGCCATTGGTGGAGAGGTTGTGACCACGGTCCCCGAAGGCGACCGCCGTACCGACGTCGTAGTTCGTTTGCCGCGGGCATTCACGGCCAACGTGGAGAATCTGAAGAACCTTCCACTGGCGACTCCGGCGGGCGAGCAGGTCCTGCTGGGCGAAGTGACCGCCATCGATCTGGTCGAGGGCCCGGCTCAGATTTCACGAGAAGAAGGGAGCCGGCGTGTTGTCGTCGAACTCAACGTCATCGGCCGGGATATCGGCGGCCTGGTGGCCGAGGCCCGAGACCTGCTCGACCGTGAGATTGAGTTGCCGACCGGCTATTTCATTACCTGGGGCGGCCAATTCGAGCAACAGCAAAGGGCGATGGCTCGATTGCGGACCATGGTGCCCCTGGCGTTGGTCCTGATCTTCATTCTGCTCTACCTCAACTTCCGCGCGACGCGGCCGGTCTTCCTGATTCTCGCCAATATCCCGTTGGCCCTTGTCGGTGGGGTTCTGGGGCTCAAGGTCTTCGGCATGTACCTTTCCGTATCTGCATCAGTCGGGTTCATCGCCTTGTTCGGAATCGCCATCCTCAACGGATTGGTGATGGTCGAATTCTTCCGAAATCTGGAGGAAGAAGGCGTACCGCGCCGGGAAGCGATTCTGAAGGGTGCGGAACTCAGGCTGAGACCGGTCTTGATGACCGCGGCAACAACTGCCCTGGGACTGCTTCCGATGGTCTGGGCCAGCGGGGTCGGGTCCGAGGTACAGCGGCCGCTGGCCGTGGTCGTCGTTACCGGGGTCGTCACTTCGACGCTTCTGACGCTGATGGTCCTGCCGGTTCTCTATCTGCGCTTCGGGGGTGGTGTCGCCGGAGGTGAGAGCGTCTGTGAATAGAGGACTCTGCCGGGGAGGATCCGTGCGGCAGCGGTGGGTCTTTCAGCAGGCTTGATTTTTTCTTTTTTTGCAATAGAATCTCAATCTGGAATCATGAGCATAGCGATTCGGAGGGATTGACCCGCCCTGTGAGCCTCGCCTTCGATGTACTGACAGGGTTTGGGGGTTTCATGCGCCGTGTCGTTTTTGTCTCGATGATCGCCTTGTTGATGGGGACGGTGGGAGCATCTGCAGCTCAGCAGGCGCCGACTTTCTTGACCGGACCGAATGATGGTCATCCTGTGGATATCGTACTGGCT
>JBDLIO010000541.1:0-2972 GCA_039714865.1 Acidobacteriota bacterium
ATTTTGACCCTGAAGGTGGCGAGCGGCGGTTCGACCTCGAGGACGGTCGAAGCTACCGCCTGGGCGCCAGGGACGACAATGACATTGTCATCGATCAGCAAGACGTTTCGCGGCACCACGCCATTCTCAGGGTCAGCGGTGGGATGTTTCATATCACCGACCTCAAGAGCAAGAACGGATCGTTTGTCAACGGAAACAGGGCCGAGGAGGCCCTGTTTCGTGCTGGAGATCTCCTGAGCCTCTCCTCCGCTCGTCTAATCGTCGTCGAACCGGGTTCCGATGAGTTTACGGTTGAGAGCGGCGACGACGGGTCAGCACCTTCGGGCGAGACCAGCAAAACGGTCGAGCGTCGGATTCAGATCTCGGTCGAGGAGCTGGTGGATTTGCTGGAAATTACCGGGAATGCCGTGCGCCACTGCGCCGTTGCCGAACCCCTCGGATGGGCCGGCAGGGCTTTGGGATTGAAGGCGTCTCTCTTGCTGTACTGCGACGTGGACGAGCGGATTTCGATTGTCTCGAGTGCAGGTGATCTCGGTCCGTTGATGACCAACAGCGAGGCCCTGATGGACCTTGTTCGTAATGCTCGTGCCGGCGGTCGCCATTTGACGCGGATCGTACGTTTTCACGAGGTCAACGAAGATTTTCTGGTGGCGCCGGTCGACGACGTTCACTTCCTGGTTATTCGGTATGGTGGTTCGGCGCCGGCGGTCGGAGACATCCGAGCCCTGGTCGGCTCGTTGGGGGCAGTGCTGGGTTCTTGCGAAAAGGGAGATGCTCCCCGCGGAGAAGATGGCCGTTCAAGCCCATCGTCGTCCGTCCCGGCAGGCTCTTTGGATCTTGAAGCTGTGTTGTCGATGCCGTTGGCCGAAGGTCGGGATCACTTTGAGCGGTGGTTTGTTTCCAGCGTTCTTTACGGATGCGCCGGCAATCAGAGCGAGGCGGCACGACGCCTGGGTGTCAGTCGGGCCGGACTCTTCAAGAAGCTGAAGAAGCTGGGGTTGAGGGAGTAGCTCACGGTATTCGAAGGCGGATCCGTATCGTGGGTCTGCTGCTCGAAACCGGCGAACCCCGAGGTGCTGGAGGATAACGGTGGACATTGTGGACCTCGTAGGCTCAGTGGACTGTCCACCTTGTCCAGATCGTCCACTCTGTCCACTTCTCATCGAGTCGAGTCAAAGGTAACGGTCCGCATTCTTCGTGCCCTTTTGCGGTTCAATAGGGTCCTTGTTCGACCCGGCACTGCCGGGATGCGGTATTCTTCTTGAGCGATCGGAGGGGGCGGGCATCCGCCGTCCGCGTCAGCGGGGGGAGGAAAGTCCGGACTCCAGACAGGCAGCATGCCGGGTAACGCCCGGCCGCGGTAACGCGAGGGAAAGTGCCGCAGAAAGCAAACCGCCTCCGGTAAGGCCGGAGGTAAGGGTGAAAGGGTGCGGTAAGAGCGCACCGCTCTGCCGGTGACGGCAGGGGCATGGTAAACCCCATGCGGAGCAAGGCCTAATAGGGGAATCGAGGGTCGCCTGTCCTCGCCCTCCGTCTTTGACGGGGGAGGTTCCCGGGTTGGCCGCTTGAGGCCGCCGGCGACGGTTGGTCCAGATGAATGGATGCCACCCTTCGGGGTACAGGATCCGGCTTACAGCCCCCTTCGATCGTACTTTTCCAAGCGCTCCTTCGAAAGACGAAGGGTTTTTGCAACCGGTGCTGCCGGGTTCAGGTATTGTAATCCGATGCCTGAGATCTTCGCGCCGCGAGTCCCGACGTTTCCGCGGTTCGTCAACTGGACAGGCTCTTGACCCACCGAAGGGATCTGGTATACTGAAGGTTGTGAAAGTATTGAAATCAGGAGACTTGCATGGCAAAATTTAGAACGACTGCCGGCCAAAATATGACCCACGATTCGATGGAGCCGTTGAGGACCCGGTTTACTCAGAACAGCAGGATCTTCGGTGAGGGGGATCTCGGACTGGCGATGTACGTGATCGAAAGTGGCGAGGTGGAGATCCGAAAGGTGATGGGCGCCGAGGAAAGGGTGCTCGCAGTGCTGGGGAAGGGTGATTTCTTCGGTGAGATGTGCATGCTGGAGGAAGAGACTCCCCGGACTGCTGCGGCCGTCGCCAAGACCGACGTCGAAGCAGTGATGATCGATCAAAGTGCCTTTTCCTTCATCCTTCGCCACAATCCCGAGATCGCCGTACGGATGATGCGGAAACTGGTGGTCCGGTTGCGGCAGACCACGCGCCTGCTCGAAGACGCCCTGGGCCACTCGATCAACCTGGAGGAGTCGGGATTGACCGACGGTCCCAAGGCGGCGCTCGATCCGGACGCTCGACTGATCGAGGTTGGCACGGGTACGGTCTTCCCCTTGGCCGATCAGCGGGAGACAACGGTAGGCCGGATTGACCCGGTGACGGGAATTCACCCGGATATCGACCTGACTCAGGTGGACACCAAGAGGTCGATTTCCAGACGCCACGCGCGCGTGCTGCGGGAGGAGGACGGGAGTTATTCGGTTGTCGAAGATGTTGCGGCGATGAACGGGACTTTCGTCAACGGTGTGCGTCTCAACGCAGGGCGTCCGTTTCCCCTCAAGGTCGGCGATGTCGTCGTCTTTGGCACGACTCAATGTCGTTTTGAGATGGACGAATCCTCAGCTGACGAATGACTGATGATTGTGGTTTGAGGCCGGGAGATTCGGTCGAGAGCCTCAAGGGGATCGGCGCCGCAAGAAGCCGCCAACTCGGAGCCGCCGGGATTGACACCGTGGCTGACCTGCTGTTTCACATTCCCATGAGATGGGAGGATCGGCGGCGCACGATTTCTGTGGCAGAGATCGAAGAGGACGGTTCGGCGGTGGCCGTCCGGGGTAGGGTCACGGGCTTGGTGTCTCGGAGAGCTCGTCGGCGAGGCTTGACAATCCTCGAGGCGGTTTTCGAGGATTCGACAGGGCAACTGCCTGTTCTCTGGTTCAACCCCAG
>JBDLIO010000542.1:0-2970 GCA_039714865.1 Acidobacteriota bacterium
CTTAAAAGGCACTGTGAGGAGTGCCAGATTCCAGCCACCGTGAAGGGCCACAGCCACAACCAGACCCAATAGCGCCCAACCAACGGCCCAGATCCGCCGGCCTGAAGTGCGGCCGAGGCCCAATCCGGCGCCTACCATCGAGGAGGCAAGGGCATGGACACCGGCAGCAAACAATGTCCTGCCAAAAACAAAGGACACGGCTTCCCCCGGCACCATCATGGACCCTGGCCAGATCCCATACAGGAGGTTCTCCGTCACCGCGAATCCGAGCCCAACCGCTGTCCCGTAGACCAGTCCATCCGTTGGGTTGTCGAAATGTTGAGAAAAAACGACAACCAAAAGAATTCCAACACCCTTGGCCAACTCTTCAACGAGGGGCGCCACGACGACAGAGGTCAGGAGACCGGAACCTATCCAGGTGGTGATGCCTCCTATCAGACCCCCGGCACCGAGTACCAGACCCGGTGCCACGACCATGCCCCACAAGAACACTGACAACAACAGTGGCCAAGGCTCGCGGTCATAGCGGTCGATCCACCAGATCAGGACAACGACGGCGGCGAGAAAGACCGTGGCGACGACCAGAGTCAGCGCCAGTGCAACCGGGTCGATCGGCATCATGGATGAACCAAATTCAAAGCCTCGATGGGATGCGTCAAGAAAAACAGCCGGGCAGCCTCGACATCCCGCCTCACCTGCGCAACCAATTGCAAGGTCGAGTCGAAGATCTGTTCGTCTCTCAGGCGGTCCAGAAAATACAGCCGGACCCGTTCGTTGTAGACGTCTGCAGTGAAATCCAGAAGATGACTTTCAATGGTGACGCCTGAATTTTCGTACACCGTCGGACGAATCCCGATATTGGTCACCGAGGGAAAAATCCGCTGAAAGGACGGAATGTGAACCGCCGTCAGGTAGACCCCTTCCGCGGGAATCTGTTCATTTTCGACCTCGATATTGAGGGTCGGGAAACCGAGTTTTCGCCCCAATTTCTTGCCGAGGAGAACCCTGCCGTCACCGAAAAATGTTCGGCCCAACATGCGCGCCGCATCATCAACGAGTCCGGCCGTGACCGCACTCCGAATTCGCGTTGACGAGACCAATTCACCACCGTCTTTGACAGTCGGCCATGCCTGGGCGGTGAAACCGTACCGTTGACCCTGGGCCGCAAGGAAGTCAACATCGCCCTCTCTGTCTTCTCCAAAACGGAAATTCGCACCGACAAAGACCTCTCGTGCTTGAAATCTTTCGACCAGCACCTTTTCGATAAAGGTCTGAGCACTCATCCTGGAGACATAATGAGTGAAGGGCACAACCGCAACCGAGTCCACCCTGGTATGGCGCAGGAGTTCCAACCGTTGGTCAATGGTCGTCAGCAGTTTCGGCGCCTCGGCCGGCCGGAGAAGGGTGATCGGATGAGGGTTGAAGGTCATCAGAGCCGAAGGGGCATCGATTTCTTTGGCCCGTGCGACCGCGTGGGAGATCACCTTTTGGTGGCCGATATGAACCCCGTCGAAATTCCCGATTGAGATCACCGCGCCCAGCGGCAGGTCGTCTCTTCCCAAAGGATCGCGCAGGATTTCCATCATCCCAGCACCGGAAGCTCGAACGATTCAGGCACTCCGTCGATCACCCTGGTCATGGTTCCAATCAGGTCGTAGGGGTGGGCCTCCGTGATTTCAACCTCGACCAGGCTGCCTGCGGGCGCCGTTCCGTCATTGATCAAAAGCCGCCCGTCGATTTCCGGGGCCTGACGCCCAAGCCGGGCCGCGGTCAGCAGTTCCATCTCTTCAAGCGGACCCTCGACCAGGGCTTGAAGGACCCGCCCGACTTGCTGCTGATTCAGTTCCCGGGAGATCGGCTGTTGCAGTTCCATTAACCGTTCCAGCCTTTCCACCTTGAGTTCCTGGGAAACCGGGTCACCCAGTTCAGCCCCGGGGTTCTCCTCTTGCCAGGAATAAGTGAACGCACCCATGTGGTCGAATTGCACCTCTTCGACAAAACTCTCCAGAGCCGCGAACTCCGCATCTCCTTCGCCGGGGAAACCGACGATGAAAGTGGTACGAACGGCCAGGTCCGGGACCTTTGTCCGTGCCGCTTCGATCATCCTTCGAAAAGACGCAGCATCCCCACCCCTCTTCATCGCCTTGAGCACGGTTCGATCGGCGTGTTGGAGGGGAATATCGAGGTAGGAAAGAAAACGGTCCTCTGCGCCCATCAAATCGAAGAGGCCTTCGTCCAGCGTCGACGGATAGGCGTAGAGAAATCGAATCCAGGGGATCGACGTCGACTCCAGGATCGCCTCTACCAGCGAGATCGCCCCCAGAGCGTAGGTCGCAGACTCCGGGGCCAGCGCGCCCGTCGCCTCGATCAGATCAGCCGCGCCGGCCGCGCTCTCAACACTATCCTCGATGGCGACGAGCTCATCGTCGAGATCCTCGCCGCCGCCGCCGAGGCGCTCGGACTCGAGCGGGTCGCAGTGCTGCTCATCGACAAGCAGGACGGCGATCTGGTCGTGCATTCGGCGCGCGGCTATGGTGATATCGTCGGCAAGCGCATCGCCCTCGGGCAAGGTGTCACTGGTAGCGTGGCCATAACCGGCGAGGCGGCGCTGATCGCCGACGTCAGCGGCGACGAGCGCTACATCTCCGGGGTGGTCGGAGGCCGTGCCGAGATGGCGGCACCGCTGCGGGTCTTCGGCGAACTGATTGGCGTGCTCGACACCGAGAGCCCCGAGATCAACTACGAGACCGACTATCTGCTCGGCGTTCACGAGCTGCGCCGCCACCATCAGTGCGCCCTGCTCCCCGTGCAGGAAGTTCGACAGCATGAAGGCCGAGGTGCGGCGCGAGATCTCCCAGCGCAGGTCCGCGTCCAGGTGCTTCCAGAAATCGGTCTGCTGGATCGGGATGCCGGCCAGCGACACGCTCCGGGAGAAGGCGTCCCGATCGACGCCGCGCTCCCAGTCGAGGT
>JBDLIO010000543.1:0-2963 GCA_039714865.1 Acidobacteriota bacterium
CGACTTCCTGGCCGGCCTTGCCGGGTGTGACGCCGGCGACGATCTGTGCGCCGTAGTCACGGCATTTCTCGGCATGGAACCGGCCTTCTTTGCCGGTCAGTCCCTGGACGACGATCTTGGTGTCTTTGTTAACCCAGATGCTCATGATTTCTCCCTCAGTTCCCGGCCGTGGCCTTGACGATCTTCTCGGCCGCGTCCGCCATGCCGTCACCTACGATCAGGTCCAGGCCGCTCTCCTCGAGCAGGCGTTTGCCCTCGTCGACGTTGGTGCCTTCGAGGCGTACCACCAACGGCAGGCTGAGTCCGGTCTTCTTGGCAGCGGCAATCACTCCACGGGCGATCATGTCGCAGCGCACGATGCCACCGAAGATGTTAATGAGAACTCCCTTGACGTTGGGGTCGGAGAGCAGAATCTTGAAGGCCTCGGTCACCCTCTCTTCGGACGCGGCGCCGCCGACGTCGAGGAAGTTGGCGGGCCTGGCGCCGTAGAAGTCGATGATGTCCATCGTGCCCATGGCCAGGCCGGCGCCGTTGACCATGCAGCCGATCGTGCCGTCGAGTTTGATGTAGTTGAGGTCGAACTCGGAGGCGCGTACTTCCAGTTCTTCTTCCTCGTCGAAGTCCCGCATCTCGAGGATGTCCTTGTGGCGGTAGAGTGCGCTGTCATCGAATCCGATCTTGGCGTCGAGCGCGATCACGCGGCCGTCGGTCGTGGTGATCAAGGGGTTGATCTCGGCCAAAGACGCGTCGGTGTCAATGTAGGCCTTGGCCAGGGCCGTCATGAACTTGATCCCGGCCTTGAAGGCGTCACCTTCGAGGCCAAGGCCGAAGGCCAGTTTGCGGGCCAGGTAGGGATGCAGCCCGACATCCGGGTCAAACCAGGCCTTGAGGATGGCGTCGGGGTTCTCTTCGGCCACTTCCTCGATCTCCATGCCGCCGAACTTCGACGCCATCATGCAGGGGAAGCCCTCTGCCCGGTCCAGAACGATGCCCAGGTAGAGTTCGCGCTCGATCGGCAGCGCCTCTTCGATCAGGACTTTTCGGACCAGTTGGCCCTCGGGCCCGGTCTGCTTGGTGATCAGCGTCATGCCCAGGATCTGCTCGGCATATTCGATCGCCTGATCGGCATTGTCGGCCAGCTTGACACCGCCGCCCTTGCCGCGGCCGCCCGCGTGGATCTGCGCCTTGACGACGACCCGTCCGCCCAACTTTTCGGCGGCGGCTCGAGCCTCGGAGGCTTCGGTGATCACAATGCCCTTGGGAACGGGAACGCCGTACCGGGCAAGGATCTCTTTTCCTTGATACTCGTGAACCTTCATGTCTCCTCCTCAGATTGCCTGTGGTCGGAACGCCGCAGGGCGGCGCCATTTTGCACCCGAATGCCTCTGAACGCAAGGCAGCCTTCAATTCCGTGACTTCACACGGAACAACTGCGATAGATTTTTTGACGAAGGAGGAAGGAGGGAGAGGTTGGGACCGGCACACCCGGTGATGCCCGTTTTCATGGGCGATGTGGGGGGTTGACAAACCGGATTTGCAGATGGACTATGAGTGATGGGTCAAAAACCATATCGCCAATTGTCAGAGGGTCTCAGAAAAGGGAGGGGTTCAATGCGAGCGTTTATTTGTGTGGTCACGATTCTTGTCTGTGCTCCGATGGCCTGGGGGCAGGCCATCACAGGGTTCGTTGGGGGTTCCGAGTACGACTCCTACTACGGCAGCCTGAACGGAGACGTCGTCGGCTACCGGTTTACCGTCACCACTGCGCTCAATATTTCGAGCCTTGGTGTGTGGAATAACGATTCCAACGGCGACGGGCCGGGCCTGACCGCGTCGCACCAGGTTGGTGTCTGGGACGGTTCGCAGGCGTTGCTGGCTTCGGCAACGGTGGATCCGAGCGGGATCGTGGTCGGAGACTGGATCTACACAGACATCACCCCGGTCACCTTGAATCCAGGTGAGACCTACACCATTGGTGCGATGTACCTGTCGGGCGATTTGGACAGCTACATCTCCTCGGCCTCTTCGATGACGACTGTGCCCGAGATTACTTTTGGGGGCGCGGTTTACCCGTTTGAAGGGGAACTGGGCTTTGTGTATCCCACCGAAGACAGCGGCCCGACTTCATACGGTCGCTTCGGTCCGAATTTCTTGATCACGGATATCCCCGTGACGCTGATGACTTTCACTACCGAGTAGTATCCGGGCTGTTCTGCGCGGTCTTACTCCGGTTCGATTGCCAACAGGCAGGCGACCCAGGATCCGTCGCTTTCCTGTTCTGCAGTCTCCGGTGAAATGGTGATTCGGTCTCCATCGAGCTGCGCCTGCTCGACCAGGAACTGCCGGATTGCCTGCGCTCGTGCGGGGCCGAGGGCCTGGACCAGGGTGGCGTCGACAGGCTGAGAGTCGGTCAAAGCCTGGCGGACGGCCTGCCGGAAGGCGATCTCGTCGAGGTCTTTCGACGGTAGGGTGTGGGTCGCTTCAAGAGCCTTGAGTTCGTCTTCGGAAAAGTGGTCTCGGTACGTTTTGGTCAGAATGTCAAGGGGTATGACCGAAGTCATTTGTTCTTCGGTCGCCCCATTTCTCAGCATTTCGGCTGTCAAGGCCTCCTGCTGCAATCCTCCGGTGTCGGCCCTCTGGTCAACAGCTCCCTCAATTTGAAGCCGAAGCGTCGGGCGTTCGGTCAATGCCTTCGCCAGAACCTGGAGATTGGAGGCGGCCCGTTGTTCGAGCGTAGCGCTTCCGGCTGCAAATTCGACATACTCCAGATCCTCCTCTCCCGATCCTCCGATCTTCGAGAGTAATCGGAAGGGAGACTTGACCAGTTCGGAGACCACCTCCTTGACCGCGGACTTGATGACAGCGCTCATTTCGAGTTCGTGGTCACTGAGGTCGGCCTCAAGAGGGATGTCCAGTGTGATGCGGCCTTCTTTGTCCTTGAGCAGGGAAACTCCCAGCTTGAA
>JBDLIO010000544.1:0-2960 GCA_039714865.1 Acidobacteriota bacterium
TATCGATGGCCTCGTCGAACCGCCCTTGATTTTCCAACCACGTCCCCGTCTCCCGGGAACAGAGTCGGGCGGCTTCGGTGTCACCTGCCCGGTGGTAGAGTCGGGCGGCTTCGGTGAGGTGGCGGCCACCGGCAGAGCGGAGACAGTCGGCGGCTGTTCGATATTGCCCCAGTCGAGTGGCCGCATCTGCAGCGCCCTCCCAGTCTCCGGCAACTTTGAAGAGTTTCAGAGCCTTGGAGGTGTTGCCGGCCTTGAGGAACAGCTGAGCCGCTCCTCGGTGGTCCCCGCGTCGATGGAGTTTTCTGGCGAGAGCCCGGTCAGGGTTTTTGCGGGCGAACAGGGCGAAAGAACCCCAGAGAATCAGCACGATGGCGATGGAGTTGCCCACGATGGCGGCGTTGGGACTGATCAGAGCGTCGATCCAAGAACTGGATGTAGTCCTGTTCTTCAGAAGAGCGTCTGTGATCCACCCTACATTCACCAGGGCCGCGAGGGCCAACCCGCCCAGGAGAAAGGGCAGCCACCGCCGATCAGTCCGCATGGTTCACCGATTTCAGACTCACGAGGAGCATTGTATCGCCGATCCGGCGGAGCAGGAACCGGATAGGAAGGATGAAGACGGAGGGATGAAGGATGGGTCAGATCGAATCCAACATTTGAATTGCAATATTATAAGAACTCGCTCATATTTGGTGGGTCCCGGCGGGTGATCGGCGGGTGTCTCGGAGGTTTGATGGCAACGGACTATTACAAGCTTCTCGGCGTAAAGCGAGGCTCGACGCCAGAGGATATCAAGAAGGCCTATCGCAAACTGGCTCGGAAATTTCATCCTGACGTCAATCCCGGCAATACTGAGGCTGAGGCTCGGTTCAAGCAGATCCAGGAGGCCTATGCGGTTTTGTCCGACACCGATAAGAGAGAGCATTACGACCGGTTCGGTTCGGTCGATCCCGGCGAGGCCGGCTTCGACCCCTTCGGCGGTGCGCGGGGTGGGCGGCGAGCCGGCGGAGGCGTGCACGTAGACTTCGGCGATCTGGGCGGCATGGGTGGTTTTCAGGATCTGGGCGACATCTTCGGAAGCATTTTCGGTGGCGGTGCACCTCGCCGACCCGCCGGACCGGCAAAAGGAGAGGATCTTCTTATTCAGGTTGAGGTCAGTTTTTCGGAAGCGATGCTGGGGGCTTCGGTGACCTTGCCGGTCCAGAGAAAGGTCCGTTGCACCACGTGTAACGGGTCGGGAGCTGAAGCCTCGGCCCGGTGTTCATCGTGCCGAGGCTCGGGGACAGTCGTATCGACCGAGAGGCTCAAGGTTCGGATCCCGGAGGGTATCAACGACGGACGCCGAATTCGGGTTGCAGGCAAGGGCGCTGAGGGATCCCGCGGCGGGTCTGCCGGCGATCTGTTCGTTCGGGTCAGTGTACGGGAACATGCATTCTTCAAACGGGAGGGTGACGACATTCGGACGACGGTGCCCATCACTTTTTCGGAGGCCTACCGGGGAGGCGAGGTGGTCGTCGGAACCATCCATGGTCCCGTCAGGGCCAAGGTCCCCACCGGGACCAATTCCGGACGGACCTTTCGTTTGCGGGGCAAAGGCGCCAAGAACATGAAGACTCGCACATTTGGTGACCATCTCTACACGGTCGAGATCGTCGTACCCAAGGTCCAGTCTCCGGCTGGAGAAGATGCGGCTCGCATGGTCGGTGAACTCTACGGCGAAGATCCGAGGAAAGGAATGCCGACGGGGCTATAGAACGTTCAACGCTCAACGCTCAACGTCGAACTTTGAAGTACGCGTCTGAGGGTTGATGGAAATGGAACGATGAGGTCGATGCTGAATGGTCATGGGCAAATTTCAAGACTGGAGTCCGCAGTATTCCGATAACCACGGCACCGAGTTCCGGCATCCAAACAGCCAGTGATCAAACACGCAAACTTCGACGTTGGACGTTGGACGTTGGACGTTGAGCGTTGGAATTCGTCAGGCCCATTCCCCGGCTTGCTGGAGCTTTTTGACTCTCCGAATGAACATCTTCCGCTTGAGTCCTCGGATGTGGTCGATCAGGAGGGTTCCGTTGAGGTGGTCGATCTCGTGGCACAGGGCCTGCGCCAAGAGGTCCTCGGCCTCAATCTCTCGCCACTTTCCGGCGGCATCCTGGGACCGCACGGTTATGGATCGAGGTCGTTCGAAGGTGGTAAACAAGCCGGGGAAGGACAAACAGCCTTCCTCCATTGACACCTTGCCCTCCCGGCGGGCGATTTCGGGGTTTGCCAGGACGATCTTCTGATCGGGGTCTTTTCCAACAGAGAGGTCGAGGACCGCGAGTCGGAGATTGACGCCGATCTGGGGGGCCGCGAGGCCGAGGCCGGGGGCGGCCCAGGAGGTCTCGAACATCTCGTCGATCAGGCTTTGCAAATCCTGGTCGAATGTCTCGATCGGCGCATTGGGCGCTACCAATCTCGGGTCACCCCAGAGAATGATCGGGCGTCGTCCCATCAATCATCCCGCATTTTCTGGATCACGGCTTCGACGGTTGCCTGAGCCCGGGATTCATAGAAATCTTCGAGGACTGCCCGGACGCCTGGATGGTCGGCGGCAATGCCGTCAACCGCGTTTTTTGTCAGTTCGATGGCGTTGACGATCGACTTGGCCGTGATCGTTGCCGTACGAGGCTTTCCGGTCAGGAGGGATACTTCACCGAAGAAATCGCCCTCCCCCAGTTCCGCCAACTGAAGGTGTTCGCCTCGCTCGCCCCGTGTGAAAACCTTGACTTCGCCGGAGACCAGGAGAAAAAGGCTGTGCCCCTCCTCGCCTTCGGTGACGATAATGTCTCCCTCCTGGTAGGAGCGGAGATTGGTCGAGGCCAGCAGGTCCTCGAGAGCATCCTTCGGGAAGGCCGAGAAAAGCGCAGAGGATTGACGCTCCTTGTCTTCGGGGGTGGCGGGGGCTTTCTGGAGGT
>JBDLIO010000545.1:0-2959 GCA_039714865.1 Acidobacteriota bacterium
TGTCACGCGGAAGCTGAGTTACCGGACGATGCGGGCCCTGGATAACCTGACCTTCGATATTCCGAGTGGCGCAACTTTGGGTGTCATCGGCCACAACGGCGCGGGAAAAAGCACGATGCTGCGGATTGCCGCGGGGATTCTCCAGCCCTCGGAGGGTGTCGCGACGATGCGGGG
Organism: Acidobacteriota bacterium; assembly: GCA_039714865.1. Classification (GTDB taxonomy): domain Bacteria; phylum Acidobacteriota; class Thermoanaerobaculia; order Thermoanaerobaculales; family Sulfomarinibacteraceae; genus DAOWGJ01. Next base: position 175 of record JBDLIO010000545.1, read on the forward strand.
AGAAATTGCTCCGATCATCGAGTTGGGGACCGGTTTCGAGTTTGAGTTGTCGGGCCGCGAGAACATCTTTTTCAACGGGGCCTTGCTGGGGCGGTCGTGGGGCGACATGAACGAGCGCGTCAACGAGATCATCGATTTCTCGGAACTGGGTGAGTTCATCGACCATCCAATCCGTACCTACTCGACCGGAATGATCGTCCGCCTGGCATTCGCGATCGCCACAACCGTCGATCCGAGCATCTTGTTGCTCGACGAGGTGCTCTCCGTCGGAGACCAGCGTTTTCAGGCAAAGTGCAACCGCCGGATGCTGGATTTCCAGGATCGTGGCGTGACGACGGTCCTGGTCTCTCACAGTCTGAGTGCCATCGAAAAGATCTGCAGCTCTTGTCTTTGGTTGGATCATGGAAAGATCAGGGCCAGCGGTACGGTGGATGAGGTGACCTCCGAATACCGTGCGTGGGTTGAGAAACAGAATGGACACCAGGCGATGATCATGGCGCGGTCGTAATTCGGAGGTGTCGTGGCCGGTCCAGCCCTGACCGTCGTCATTCCTACCCGGAATCGTCGTTCGACCCTTGCGTTGACCCTCGACGCCCTCGAGAGACAGGAGATTCCTTCGGGGTCTTTTGAGGTTGTCGTCGTCGATGACGGCTCGCCTGACGATACATCGGTCTGGTTGGCCCGACAGACATTCGGGGCTTTCGAGTTCAAGACACTGAAAACCGAGGGCATCGGTCCCGCAGGAGCGCGGAACCTGGGAATTTCTCAGGCTCAGGCCCAGAGAGTTCTCTTGCTCGGGGACGACACCATCCCTCTGCCGTCGACTCTCGCCGAGCACCTCGCTCTGGCGGGAGACGATGAGATCGGGGTCCAGGGCCGGATCGACTGGGACCCGATGCTTGAAATTACCCCGGTCATGGAATTTCTGGCCCCGGAAGGCCCGCAGTTCTGGTTCAAGGGTTTGACCGACGGGAGCCCGGTGCCTTTCACCGGCGTCTACGGGTCCAACCTTTCCGCCCCGACTCGCTGGTTTCTCGAAGAGCCCTTCGACGAGACCTATCGGAGTGCTTGTTTCGAGGACACCGAGCAGGCATGGCGGTGGTCACGCCGCGGTTGGCACGTCGTTTTCGGCGACCGGGCCGTCTGCCGGCACCGGCATCATTACGACACACTGGAGCCCTTTTTGCAGAGACAGAGGGCTGCGGGAGCGGCAACGCGGAGACTGGTTACCGGGAACCCGGTTCTCGCCTGGTCTCTGATCCTCCGGCCCCTCTTGGTGGGTGCTGCGCTCGCCGCCAAGACCGCTGTCGGACGGACTTCTTCGGCAGAAAGTATGAACCTGCAATGCCGGGGCGCCTTTGTCTCAGGCCTCGTCGGTTTGGGAGAGAGAGGGACTCTATGAAAGAATCTCAGAGGATGAAGTTTCCTCACGTTTGTTTATTGATAATCCTCGCCTTCGGGATCAGTGCGTGTGGTGTTTCGGACCTCTCGAAGGAACCCTTGTGGTCCAGCAAGGTGGTCGACAATGTATTGGGCCGGGCGAAACATGAGGGGAGAAAGGCGGCTGCCAAGGCTTCTCGTTTTGAGATCGTTTTGCATCCTGGGAAGATGCAGGTCCTGAGGGTGTCGGGGCGAATCCGGAGTCGTGACAAGGGAGAGGCTGGGTCGATAGGGCCGGCGGATTTTGCAGTGGAGATTAACGGCCGATCAGTGGCTCGCAAAAAGCTTCGCTCGTCTGAATCCCACGAATCGTTCGAGTATGTCATCGATCTCAAGGAATTTGCGGGGCAAGAGGTCAAGGCAGAGTTTTTTCATAGGAACCACGATCCGAAAGGTACGGAATCCGGTTGGAAACGAATCGTGGTCGAAAGCCGGAGGACCGTCCGCCGCCGAAACGCGTCCGAGGGTCCAAACGTCCTGTTTCTGAGGGTGGACGCTGTTCGTGCGGATCACTGCAGTCTTTATGGGTACGAGCGTCAAACGACACCGAATCTGGATCGTCTGGGAGCGCGGAGTCTTGTGTTTGACACGGCAATTTCGCCGGCGGCCTGGACCCTGCCGTCGGTTGCGTCGATGCTGACGGGCAAATACTCCGTCAAAATGGGAGCTGTTGACGGGTTTGGACTCAGGCATAAGGACGTGACGCTCGCGGAGCTTATGGTCGACGAGGGGTTGACGACAATGGCTGTGTCGACGAATCCTTTGATTGGACCGAGTCATGCCTTCGATCAGGGGTTCGAGACCTTCATTCTGGAGCCATGGGAACGGGCCGCTGCCGTGAATCGATATTTTTCAAAGTGGTTGGACACGGCCGAGTCTACGCAGTGGTTCGCATACCTCCATTACATCGACCCTCACGATCCGTATGAAGCGCCCCCTCCCTTCTTGGGGCAGTTCTCGGACCGTGGATATCGCGGGGAGTTTGTTCGATCCAAAGCCCTCAACGAGATTGCCAACACTGTCAACTATGGGATTGATCCCCCGTTTCCGGTCGGGGATGCTGACCTGGAGTTTCTTCGTGATCGCTACGATGAGGAGATTCGATATTGGGATTCGACGCTCGGGCAACTGATCGACGACCTTGAGAGGCGCAATGTCCTGGACCGGACCATCATCGTTGTCGTTTCCGACCATGGCGAGGAGTTTGCTGATCACGGGAAGTTTAAACATGGGAAACATCTCTACCAGGAGACAATCAATGTGCCCCTCTTGGTTTCTTTTCCGGGATCAGAGTTGGTCGGACGCCGAACCGATGCTGTAGAAACTCGCCTCCTGATGTCGTCCC
>JBDLIO010000546.1:0-2958 GCA_039714865.1 Acidobacteriota bacterium
TGACGCAAACTCTGAAACTCCGGCCACTGCGCCAACTCGGCAAAAAACTCAACATTCTCTTGATGGTTGTCATGTGGCGATTCAACACCCGACCAGAGGCCACCCGGATGCACCCTGTAGACCGACATGAGCCGGTCGAGGTAAGTCCACGGCCCGTGCTGGGACACCATCAGGGCCACCAGATAGTCAGCCTTGATGGTGTCTGAGAAAAGATCCGGTGGATTGTGCCAGTCGATGACGTTTCGAAAAAACATGGAGGCGGTCGGAATGTTGTTTTGTCTGATCAGCGACTGGGTATCGACCCTGGTGTCGATCTCCCGCTCCCCGACACGGCGCCGACTCGTCCCCGTTTCTTCATTGAGGATTTCGCAATCATGAAAACACCCCGTCGCCTCGGAGTCATTTTCGAGCACGTCAAACTGGCGTTGGAGCTTGGTGGGATCGGTCCAGTAGTCATCACCGTCAAGCAGGGCGATGTACTTGCCCTTGGCCTGTTGCAGGTTGTTGACCAGGTTGCGGCGGCCTGTGGCTCGGCCGTGGATTTCGAGGTTGTCCTCTCGTTTGTGGAGGAAAAGGCGGATGCGGTCGGGGTGTTTGTCGGCGTATTCCTGGCAGATCTCGCGGGTTCCGTCGGTGGAGTCGTCTTCGCCGAGCAGGATCTCGAAGGGGAAGGTGGTTTCTTGCATCAGCACGCTGGCGAGGCACTGGCGGATGAAGTGGGCGTGCTGGTAGGTCGTGATGGAGATGGAAGCGGTGGGGGTCATGGGAAGGTAATGATACTGGATACTGGAAACTGGGGAAACGAAACTCGAAACTCGAAACTGGATACTGGGCTCCCGGCTGGGAGGCAGGACAGCGCCGTCTATCGTCACGATGCGGGCGTGGACGCCCGCGCTCCTCAGAGGGTGGTGTCGATCATTTCAGGGTTGGAGCGGAGCCATTGGAGGACTTCTCCGAGGACGGACTCAATATCGGTGGTTCGTGTGGTCAATATCTCGTAGAGTTCTTCGGGTGTGACCTCGTCATAGAAATGGGTCAGGTAACGAGCAATGAAACAGCCTCTGGGGTCAGAATATGGTTCTCCCCGAGGGTTTTCCCAATCTGCTTGTATTCGACCACCGGAATACTGAAACCCTTGGCAAGAAGATGCCGCCCAAGATCCAGCAGGGCTTCAAGTGCACGACGGAGCATGGATTCTCCCCCGGATACCATTCGAAAATCCTCTAAGAAAACCTCCTCAGTAGCCAGGGGGAGGGTCCCGATACCCGTGAGCATCCTCCGGATGGTCTCGACCTTTGAGGCCACCACCTTTTCATTGATCGGCGTCATGGCGCCACCGTACCAAGAAGTTCAGAACGTCGTTGGCGCTCAAACGGAGCCAAATCTCCGGCTCGGCTCAAAACAAAAAGCTCGAACTGATCACAACGATAGTCGTCGGCACAGAAAACCCTGATACCCCGAACAATATCCAACGCGAGAAAGGAACTCGCAGTCCTGAGATCCACAACATCGGATCGCAGGCCCACAGCGTCTTCCAAATCGAGCTGAATTTCCACAAGTCTTTGGAAAGAAAGAGTCGCCTCGAACAGGAGGCCAATATCCATGTCGCTTTGGGCAGAATACTCTTCAGTCGAACGGGAACCGAAAAGGTAGGCGCCAACCAGCCCGTCATGCTTCTCAAGGGCTGGAACGAGGCGCCTCTCAATGCCACTGTTCTTCATATTCAGTATTTTAGCAGGGGCAATTCGTCGGGGGGCAATCCATCGAATCGATTGCAGGGGCCCCGCGCTCCTACTCTGATGCCCAAACTCTCCCTTTTGACTTTTCTTCGTGCTCTTCGTGTCTTCGTGGTTCGATTGTGTTCTTGTACTGCCACCGGTATCAGATCCCCAGGACATTCCTGAGGGCCTGGTCCACGGCTGCCATTTGGTTTTGGGGAACGACTCCGGCAGGTCGAGTCAAACCGTCGTGGTCGAGGAATCTCGCCGGGTCGAGGGAACGAATCTGAAAGCACAGGAAAACGGTATCCTCGGACAAACCCGTCACACCGGCTGAGTATCTGACGTTGACCGGGTAATCGCGAGGGACGTTGCGGGCTGCAGTCCCGACAACAACGGTCACGACCAGGGGCTGTGAATTGATGGCGTCCACAGAGACGACCAGGACGGGCCGACGCCCACGCTGTTCTCGGCCCTTGGTTGGGTCGAGATTGACAAAATGAATGTCACCGCGACGGATCATCAGTGTCTCCAAGTCCATCTCGCTCGGCTGCGACGAACTCACTGTTGATGAAGGCGCTCTCCCTTTGAATGGTGGGATCCGCTGCCATCGATTGCATCTGCTCGGCGAACTCGTAGGCCCTTCTCTGTTCGACATAGGCTTCGAGCAGGCTTCTGACGAGCCCATTGAAATTCCCCTGGAGTTCAGGAGGGGCGGCCTCCATTGCTCGTTCCACCAAAGCCGGCGGCAGCGCCACGCTCCTCCTGACTGATTGGGTTGATGACGACACTTCACACCTCCAGTAACACTATTGTGGTGACAGGAGGCGTTGATGTCAAGGCAATTCGTCGGTGGGCAATTCGTCGGACGAATGGAAAGGGGGCCCTTCGAGGCAGTTCAATTGTCTTCGCGTGCCACCCGAAGTCACGATGCAGGTACGGTGCCCGCACTGCATCCTTCGGATGTGGAACCTAACGGTTCCTCCGGCCTTCGGCCGGCGTTCCGGTTCCTACCTGCGCTCCAGAATACCGCCCCAAAGTGTTCGTTGACGCCCGGTGGCACGGTGGGAGCGCACGACTCCGATCGTGCATTGTGACGTTAGGAAGTATCGAATTACCCGGGTCACGATGCGGGCGTGGACGCCCGCGCTCCTTACGCGGCACCCTCATTGGAGCGCGAAAGCCAGGTCCGCAAACTCTTTTCCAAGGTCACGATGCGGGGCAGGAGCCCCGCGCTCCC
>JBDLIO010000547.1:0-2957 GCA_039714865.1 Acidobacteriota bacterium
CGGACATGCGTTCTCCTTTGAATTGCTTTCGAACGGTCTTTCTTTATAACCATTCAAGCAGATTCTAATGTAATAATAAACCGATGTCAAGGGGGCAGAGGCTGGGAAGCCAGACAGCCAGATTGCGGTGCGGACCCTTGGCTATTACCAAGGCGGAATCTCAGACGCAGCGGAAACCGGAACGGAACGTCGAACGCTCAACGTCCAACGTCCAACGCCGAAGTTCGCGTTTGGGATTGCCGGTTGTTTGGTTTTGACGTTCGGTACGAGGGGTGTCGGGATTCTCGCCGGCCGGACCTTCACTCACAGCCGGCTCAATTAACGTCCTCATCCTCGTTCGCAGCTTCGGGCAGCAGAAACGCCGGCATGTCGTATCGGCCCTCGGGAAGGGCTCCGAGATTCTCCGGGGCGGGCAGAAGCGGTTTGACGACGTGTTCTTCCAGAAGGCCTTGGGGAAGCTCCAGCAGGAAACGGGAGGGGTCGATGATGACATCGACCTGGTAACGGTCCCTGGCCATTTGAGGATGCACCAGGGCGAGATGGTCTTTTGCCCTCGTCATCGCGACGTAGAAGAGCCTTCGTTCCTCTTCGATGTCGTCGCTGCGTGGCCCGGGGAAACGCCCTTCGGAAACCCAGAGAACGAAGACCGCTCTCCATTCAAGTCCCTTGGACTGATGCGTGGTGGAAAGTGTCAGACATTCGTCTTCGGGTCCTCCGGTTTGGTCTTCGCCCGAGAGGTCGGTGAGCATCGTCACTTCGGCCAGGAAGGTGGCGACATCGGGCTGGGCGTCGGCGAAAAGAGCCAGTTGCTGGAGGTCCTCAATCCGCGAGGAAGCGTTCTCCAGATTGTCCCGTGCCCAGCCCTGGTAGAAGCTCTCCACCACGTGGCGAATCCCTTCTCCGGGTTGGCCCAGGAGTCGCGGCGTCCCCAGATCTTCGAGGAGTCTGATTGTCGGTGCGAGTTCCCTGGTGGCTGTTCGGGAAAGGCCAAAACCCGAGAGGTCAGACCGAACGAGTGATTGAAGCCGGTCACCGGGACCGCACGCCGACCACAGCCTCGCGGTGATCCGGGGACCGAACCCGGACCGGAGCTTCATCATTCGGGCAAAGGACACCTCGTCTCGTGGGTTGTCGACAAACCGGAGGTGGGCCAGAACGTCCTTGATGTGGCGCTGTTCGAAAAACCTGAGCCCGGACCGGACCCTGAACGGGATGTTTCGCCTGGTCAGTTCGACCTGGAGGTCGATCGAATGGGCATGATTGCGGTACAGGACTGCCATGTCCTCGAGGTCCAGGCCCTCTTCCCTCAGCCGCAGAATCTCGTCGGCGACCCACCGTGCCTGATCGTCAGGGCCGGGAACGGAGACCGACCGGGGCATCTCGCCACCGGGGCGTACAGCTCGGAGCTCCTTGCGAAACTGCCTTTGGTTGCACTCTATTGACGCATTGGCGACGGCCAGGATTTCCGGCCTGGAGCGATAGTTGGTTTCCAGCCGGAAAACGGTGCAGGCCTCATGCCTCTCGGGAAAACCGAGGATATTCTCGAAATCTGCGCCCCGGAAGCCATAGATCGATTGCGCATCATCCCCGACGACCATCAGGTTGCGTTCGGGTCCGAGCATCTTCTCTACGATATCCGCCTGGAGGCGATTGGTGTCCTGGTATTCGTCGACCAGGATGTGCTCGAATCGGCGACTCAGTTCTTGACGGACCGCCGCATGGTGGGCCAGCAATAGCAGCCAGTTCAGCAGCAAATCGTCGAAGTCCATCAGATCGGCGTCACGCTTGCGCTCCAGATATCGCCGGAAAACCGAGGCCATCACCGGCGCCTGGTCGAGAAATTGGGGCGCCCTGTCGGCCAGTACGCTCTCCAACTCCCGGCCGGTGTTGATCACCATGCTGTAGACATTGGTCAGCAGGCGTGGCTTGGGACTTCTGCGGTCGGGCAATTCCTGTTCAATATCGGCCAACGCATGCCCCATCAAATCGACGGAATCTTCCCGGTCCAGAATCGAAAAGCGGGGAGAGTACCCGATGGTTTCGGCGTAGCGTCGCAGTATCCGGTGTCCTGCGGAATGGAAGGTGCCGCCCATCACCCGGGCGGGCCCGGTGTCGCCCAGGCGCTGCACCCTATCCAGCATCTCTCTCGAAGCCTTGTTGGTGAAGGTCAAAAGCAGGATCTTGCCCGGGGGAACGCCGTCTTCAATCAATCGGCAAACTCGATAGACCAGGGTCCGGGTCTTGCCTGATCCTGCGCCGGCCAGCACCAACATCGGTCCTCCCGGGTGCAGGACGGCCGCCAACTGCTCCGGGTTGAGGTCGCCTTCATAGTCGATCCGTTGCTGCCGGCCTCCTCGGATCGGCCCCAGGGTATGGTTCATGGCAGGAATGGATTGCCGAAGACCACTCGATCGAAGGCGGACGTCAGGCCCCGGCCGTACAAGAGAAATGTCGACTCAATTGTGGCGCCGCAGTCCAACAATGCTTGCACGGCCGGAGAAAATGATGCCGGTATGAGGATCGAGATATCCTGCTCAGGCCTTGTCTCGATGGCCATCTGTATGGCGTGGCCGAGGGCGCACATCGCCGCATCCTGGGTCGTCCCACTGACGGGACCGACCTGATTGGGGCCGCCGTAACCGTATCCGGCAATTCTCGTGCCCTGGCGGACAAAAACCACCCTGCCGGATCGCTCCTTGAGCCAGTATTGATGATCGACTTCCCGAACGAAGTTGCGCGCGATCCGGTCGATTCGGTCGACGTCCGCCTGACCCTGACGGGCCAAAAGGTCTTGCGTAACCTCTTTGGCAGGGAGCAGGCGAGCCATCGCACCCGCCGGCTCCCCGGCCATGTCGGCCGAAATATGAAGACGGAAAACCGGGACCTCCGGTTGGAAACCATGGCTTACGAGCAATGCCTGGATGCTGCCGGTCGGCGGGACAAGAGCCAAGAACTCT
>JBDLIO010000548.1:0-2955 GCA_039714865.1 Acidobacteriota bacterium
GTTGATATTTCGGAAGCGTCGAAGGTCCTTGGACTCGGCAACCTCGGCCCGTCAATGCGGGACATCCTGGCCCAGGAAGGCCCAGGCCTCTCAACGCCTCGCCTGATCGTCTCCGAACTCAAGGATGTGCCCGTGCCCGACGACATCAGTTCGTGGCCCACCAACGGCGCACGCCTCGCACCACCAATTCCAGACCCCGGAGTCCTGATCGATTTCTACGCCTTCGAAGAACACGTCCGCCGTGCCAGGGCCGGCCGCGGCCTGGATATCGTGCCCGAGTGGTTCGAGTATCCGGTCTATTACCGCTCGAATCAGCGCTCCCTCGTCGCCCCAGGCGCCACAGTCCATTTTCCGGCCGGCGAAGAACTGATGGATTTCGAGTTGGAACTGGCGGCCGTCCTCGGCGCCCCAATCGAGAGCCCATCGCCCGAAGAGGCCGAGGCGGCGATCGCGGGCTATTGCCTTTTCAACGACTGGAGCGCACGGAGTATCCAGGGCCAGGTGATGAAGGTCGGCCTGGGGCCGGCCAAGGGCAAGGACTTCGCCTCCTCCCTCGGACCCTACCTGGTGACTCCTGACGAATTGGGCCCCCTTGCCGACCTTCGGCTGCAGGCACGGGTCAACGGAGAGACCTGGTCGGAGAACACGCCGGGCGCAATGGCCTGGAGTTGGGGAGAAATGCTTGCTTTCGCCGGAGAGGGCGTACGATTTGAGCCGGGAGACATCTTCGGATCGGGCACGGTCGGCGGAGGTTGCGGCCTCGAATTGGGCCGCTTTCTGTCAGAAGGGGACACTGTCGAACTGGACGGCGGACCATCCCTCGGTGTGCTGACGGGCACCGTCGGACAGCGGAAACCGCAGTCCGGCGGAACGGAGGCATCATGAGCCCGAGAGTTACGATTGACCCCGAGGCCACCGACTGGATTGAGGTCTACCGCCGAATCACCGAGATCGTGATCCCTCGTCCCATTGCCGTCGTATCGACCGTCGATGCCCACGGCCGACCCAACCTGGCACCTTTTTCCTTTTACACGGTCGTATCGTCCAACCCACCTCACATTGCCTTTTCACCTCACTTATCGGGTCGAACGGGCAAGAAGAAGGACACCCTCCGCAACATTGAAGCTACAGGAGAGTTCGTTATCGCCTCGGCCACCGAACTGCTGGCTGAGAAAATCAACGCCTGGGCCGCGTTGCTGCCCCCCGAAGACTCTGAGTTTTCACACTCAGGTCTGACCCCCGAGTCCGCAGAAACCGTCACGCCGTTTCTCGTCAAGGAGTCCCCAATCAATCTGGAGTGCAAACTGGTGGAAATCCGGGCCTACGGCGACCAGGGCGGCGCCGGCCACCTGGTTGTCGGAAGGATCAACCGAATTCACCTCGAGTCCGAGGTGCTCAACGACGAGGGGCAGATCCGTTCCGAGGCCCTTCAGGCCGTCGGCCGCATGGGAACCGACCTCTGGGTCAAGACCCGGGACACCTTTCCGATGCCCCGCCCGGAATGAACGTCCAACGTTCAACGCTCAACGTCCAACTCTGAAAGCTCCGGATCAAACGCACTCTTAGTTGTAGTTCGTTCTCGGTCGTCAGAGGGCCCCCATCTGGCTGTTAATCCTGCCAACTGATCGAGAAACAACATCCATTACGAGCACTTCTGGTTTGGAGTGTCCTACTTCGACGTTGAGAGTCGAAAGTTGATATTGGACGTTCCTACGGCTCTTCCCCTGCAAGTAATGCTTTGACCAACAGATCGAGGGTCAGGGCATCGGGCGCCCGAACCTCCCAGCCGTTGATGAAATAGGACGGCGTCGAGTAGATGCCCAAGGCATTGCCGAACGCCATCTGGGCATGAACCGCATCCAGGGAAGTCGATTTGAGGTAGCACTCTCGAAACCGCTGCTCATCCAAGCCCTGTCCGACAACAAAATCAACCGAAGTCGGCGTCACCAGCGACAGCTCCATGTCGTTCTGCAAACTGTAAAAATCCTCCTTGAACTGCGGGAGGAGTGTCGGGCTCATCTCCGAGACGCACCAGGCAGCCGACGCAGCCCGGAAAGCCCACGGGTGGATCGACGGCAGCGGGAAATTGACCATGCCGTGCAGGACAGCTTTTGGGTTTTTTTCGACCTGATCCTTGATCAGGGGCCATTTTGAACGACACGCCGGGCACTCGAAATCCGAGAACTCAACGATACGAACTGTGACACCCTGGCTCTCGTGATCCCACATGACGCTTTCAGAATTCTCAAAAAGCTCCCGTCGATAGGCCACCGGATCCTGATCGAACGGGAGAGGAGCCCCGAGCAGCACGAAGGCCCCATCGGCCGTCACGGCGCCGGGCCTCCGGAATTCGCCGTAACCGGTATCAACTTTCAGGTCAAACGGGAGAAGCGCCGACGGGCCCGCCTTCGTGACATCCCAGTCCACCTTCACTTTCATTCTCATGTTCTTCATCAAGAGTTCGGGAATGAAGTCCCCAACAAAAGACTTCAGTTCTTCAACCGTGTCACCGACATCCTTCGACGATAGGCTGCCGACCTGTCCGAACCAGATCGCCTTCCCGGGCTCGTCAATGACCAGAGTTGTACGCCCATCCAACCTCTGCGAACCGGTACGCTCCACCTGAATCAAGCGGAAAGGACCCGAAGCCGTCATGTGCTTCTCATCCGTCAGAACCTTGAATTTCGACGTCGGATGCCACGACATCGCACGGGCGACGTAGCGAAGCAGCTCGGCATCTTGCGGCGGCAGTTCAGGCTTGGCATCAGGCGGCGCAGCGGACACCACCGCAGCCGCCACCAACAGCAACCCGATAATCACGATCTTAGGCCTCATCAATACCTCCGAGACGGGGCATACCCCGATGAAACAACACCGGGGCGCCCCTCTTCATTCTCAAATCACTAATTCGATCGTACCTGGGAGCTTGTACCGGATAGATGGCGGGTGGATTTC
>JBDLIO010000549.1:0-2954 GCA_039714865.1 Acidobacteriota bacterium
GGGCTGTTGCGGCAACTGTTGGCCGTGACCGGTCCGCTGACCGGAACCTCGGCCAACCGTCACGGCGACCGACCGGCCGTCGACGTTGCGGGCGCCATCAGGTCATTGGTCGGTGATCCGGACATGGCCCTCGATGGCGGGCCGGCTCCGGGGGGGCAAGCGTCGACTTTGGTGGATCTGTCCGGTACGAGGGCACGGGTCCTCCGGCAAGGCGCCGAGACGTGGGAGATCAGGGACCTGAGATCCGCTCCCTGAATCCTGTTTCCTGCACTCTGAATCCTGCTCTCGACACCTGAGAGCACGCCTCGAACTGAAACCAGTAAATGCTTGTTTCAAAGGCGGTTCCGAGATGTCCTTCCGAAGCCCTTCCCCGTTGTGGAAAACTCTGCGGAAAACTCTGCGGAAAAGTCGTTAAGACACTGTAAAAACAGGAACTTTCAAATATTGGCTCAAAATTCGAAGCATTTTTAAATATCCACAAATAAACCACTTAGATCTATCTTGTTGAAATTCAACGGCTTTTGAGAATGGGCGATTGCCCGAGATTCCACAGGTTCCTTAAAAAGAGGCACTTGGCAGCCTTGCCGGTCTGTCGACCCTGTGATAGTTTTCGGCGCTCGGTAAGGGGCGTCGTAATGGCAGTGATTTCGTTTGAAAACAAGGTTCCGGAGATTGGGGCTCGCGTATTTCTTGCGCCGGGTGCGGTGGTTCTCGGCGAGGTGTTTCTTGGTGACGATGTGTCGGTCTGGTTCAACGTCGTTCTCCGTGCGGATATCCACTGGATTCGGGTCGGTGCTCGCTCCAACCTCCAGGACGGCGTGATCGTCCATGTGGAGAATCAACAGAGTCCGACCCTGTTGGAAGACGAGGTCAGTGTGGGTCACGGCGCGATCCTGCATGGCTGTACCGTAGGAGCGGGTGCGTTGGTCGGTATGGGCGCCAAGATCCTCAACGATGCAGTGATCGGAGAGGGTTCCCTGGTGGCCGCCGGGGCAGTCGTCCGGGAGGGGTTCAAGGCGCCCCCGAGATCATTGGTCGCCGGAGTGCCGGCCGTCGTGAAAAGGGCGTTGACAGACGAAGAATACACCCGGGCACGGGGAACGGCACTGAACTATTTGCAGTACAAGGAACGCTACCTGGCCGACGGCCTGGGAGCTGAAGAGTTGGAGACGGGGAATGATTCGTAAGGTAAAGGGAACTCGAGACATTCTGCCACCCGAGTCACGCTTGTGGGGCGAGGTGGAGGCCGAGGCGCGGCGGGTATTCGAGGGTTTCGGCTACGACGAAATCCGTCTTCCGGTGATGGAGCCGACCGAACTCTTCGTGCGCACCGTCGGCGAGGGTACGGACATCGTCTCCAAGGAGATGTACACCTTTGCCGACCGCAAAGGACGTTCGTTGACCTTGCGCCCGGAGGGAACGGCCGGTGTCGCCAGGGCCTTCATCGAAAACGGACTGGGGCAGCGCCCCCAGCCGGTGCGCTTGTCCTACATGGGTCCGATGTTCCGGTACGAGAAGATGCAACGAGGCCGGTATCGACAGTTTTCCCAGATCGGAATCGAGCTGCTGGGCGCATCGACGCCACAGGCCGATGTCGAGGTTCTTCTGGCGCTCCACACGTTCCTGAAGGCATTGGCATTCGATGATCTGGTGATTGTACTCAACAACCTGGGTGACCCGGAAGACCGGGACCGTTTCATCGAGGTTTTCAAAGGCGAATTGTCGCCGGACCGGGAAAACCTGTGCGGGGATTGCCGGCGGCGGTGGACCGAGAATCCGCTGAGGATCCTGGACTGCAAGGTGGAGACGTGCCGGACCTTGGTGGCCAACACGACGCCGGTGGCAGACGTCGTCAGTGACGAGGCCAAGATTCATGTGGAGGCGGTGGCCCAAGGCCTGAGCGCCCTGGATATTCCCGTTCGAATGGCGCCGCGGCTGGTGCGCGGACTTGATTATTACCTGAGGACGGTATTCGAGGTCATCTCACCGGCTCTGGGAGAGGACACGGTGATCTGTGGCGGCGGGCGGTACGATCGGTTGATCTCGGACCTTGGAGGCAAGGCTGTGCCCGGCATCGGCTTCGCCATCGGAGAGGATCGCCTGATCGACGTGCTCCCCGACTCGTTCAAACATCGGGTTCTGGACGTGCCCGTCGTCGCCGTATTGCCCTTGGGTGATGAGGCGGCGGCCCCGGCCTTGGGACTGACGGTTCAATTGATCGAGGCCGGCTTGAGGGCGCCGTCGGAGGTGTCCGGCCGATCACTCAAGGCCGGCCTGAAGTGGGCCAACAAGATCGGCGCCGCGGTGGCGTTGATCCTGGGTCAGTCAGAAATTGACGAGGATCGGGTCCTCGTCAAGGACTTACGAGAGGGAACGCAGGAAGCTGTTGCTCGAGACGCAGTCGTTGAGACGGTCCGGCGGCTCGTGGGAGAGGGTGAAAAATGACAGTACGTGCGTGGGACAGACCGTGGTGTGCAAGCTTGAATACCGAGAACCTCGAGCACGAGGTCGAGGTTGTCGGTTGGGTTCGGCGCCGGCGAGATCTCGGTGGACTGGTATTCGTTGATCTCAGGGACAGGACGGGCATCGTGCAGCTGGTCTTCGAGACCGAGATGCTCTCGTACGGCGAGAAACTGTCACCCGAGGACGTCGTCAGGGTGGAGGGCACCATCCGCAGGCGGGCCGAGGGCCAGGCCAATCCCGATTTGCCGACCGGAGAGATTGAAATCCGGGTCTCGAGCTGTGAGGTGCTGACCCGGGCTGAAACGCCGCCCTTCGTCGTCGAGGACGACACCAACGCCTCTGAGGAGCTGCGCCTGAAGCATCGGGCCTTGGATCTCCGGCGTCCGAAAATGACTTCCAACCTGGTCCTCCGGCACCGTGTCGTCGCCGAAGCTCGCCGGTTCTTCGACGAGATGGAGTTTTTGGAGGTTGAGACGCCTATTTTGACCCGT
>JBDLIO010000550.1:0-2949 GCA_039714865.1 Acidobacteriota bacterium
GTCGTGGAGGACGGCGACATTCTCAACATCCGGTTCAATGTATAGATTTGTGGCGTCGAACCTTCGGCACAGACCTGCAGCCAGAGGCCTATGACGATGACTCAAGAATACCTGTTTACCTGCGCACTCCCACTCTTGGGAGGTCTTTTGCTGGCTCTTTTGGCAGTGGACTTGCTGATCGGCAAGAGAGACCGTGCGGCAAAACGATCTCGGATCGTGCTGGCAAGCATCGTGGCTGTGGCCGAGGGGGGGCTGATCGCGTGGCGGATACTCGACACCTCTCACCCTGAATCGATACGACCTCGAAGGTTCATCTTGATTGTAGCAGTAGGGGCTGGATGTGAAGTTGAGGGGATGAAGGCGGGAGGGAACTGTTCGCCTACGCCTACGCCGACCTGGCTGCCGTCGCTGTCACCGAACGCTGCCCCTCCGATTACCGTGGTCTTGATCGCGAACTTCAAAGTTGAACGTTGGTATTGAACGTTGGTATTCGTTGTCTTTCCCGCCTCCCGGCGTCTACAATGCGCCCATGAGTGAGACGATTGCGCCTGTTGGCCTCGGGGCCATGCCGGATGGCATGATCCCGGAACTGTCATTAGTGATGCCGGCCTATAACGAAGAAGAGATTCTGCCCCTGGCGCTCGAGGAAGCCGTGGCGGCCCTCGACGTACAGGTTTCAAAATGGGAAGTGGTCATCGTCGATGACGGCTCGACCGATCGCACGCCCGAAATCCTGGCTGAGTGGATGATCCGTGAGCCGCGAATCCGCGTCGTAACCAACAACCCCAACCGGGGCTATTCACAGGCCCTGATCCGCGGGTTTGAGGCGTGCAAACGGGACGTGGTCTTCTACACCGATGCCGATGCGCAGTTCGACCTGATGGAGATGGGGCGGCTCTATTCGTTGATCGAAGACGCCGACATGGTCGCGGGATTCAGGGTCGGGCGTCAGGATCCGTGGTTCCGCCTGATCACATCCGGCGTGTACAACGTCATCCAGGGCCTGGTCCTCGGGGTCAAAGCCCGGGACGTCAATTGTGCCTTCAAGTTCTTCCGGCGAGACTTTTTCGAGGTGGTCAAGCTCTCCAGTGACGGATTCTTGATTGATGTCGAGCTGTATGCCCGTGCCGACCGGGCAGGCCTGCGGTGGGTGCAGGGCCCCGTGAGGCACCGGCCGAGGGTTGAAGGCTCGACCACCATCAAGGTGGGCACGATTCAAGAGACGTTGGGAGAGTTATTCGCGATCAAGAAAGCCCTTCCATGACGGAAACTACTGAAAATGGCAAGAAGCTGTTCTGGTGGAGTGTCGCCGGCTGGTCCGTAATTCACATCGTGTTGGCGGCGACGGTGCAGGTTTCGGGAGACGAGGCCTATTACTGGGACTGTGCCCGCCATCTCGACTGGGCCTATTACGACCAGCCGGGCCTGATGATCTGGCCCATCGCCTTCTTCCGTCTGATTCTGGGCGACGTTGCCCTGGCGGTTCGGGCGCCGGCATTGATCGCGAGTTTCGTCATAGCCCTGATGATGCTGGGCTTGGTCCGGCGGTTGGGTGGCGGGTACGGCCGGGCTGCGGGCGCCTATGCACTGATTCACCTGATGCCGCTCTTTTTCCTCGGGTCATTCTATGAGAGCACCGACATCGGTTTGGCCGCAGCTTTCGTCGGTGCGACCTGGGCTGCCGTGGCCGTTGCCCAGGGGGATCGTCGAGCGTGGTGGGGCTTCGGCCTGGCGATGGGGCTGGGTTTCCTGGCGAAGTTTTCGATCGTGATGGCCTTTCCGATCATCCTGGTGGCCCTGGCAGCCGAAAAGCCGAGGGAGGACCTGCGGACCCCAACGCCATGGCTGGCGGCCGGCATGTCGTTGGTTTTGACGGCGCCGGTTTGGATCTGGGCCTTCTTGCACGAAGGTGACAACATCTTTTTCCAGGGCATGAGGCGAACCGAGGGCCAGGATCTGACCTTGAAGTATCTCGGTGAGTTTCTGGGCGCCGGCTTTGGCCTGGCGACGCCCTTTCTTGCTGTCGCCATCGTTGTTGCGCTCTGGCATTTTGCCGATCGACGTCGTATCGACCGGTGGGTCGTGCTGACGGCAGCCGTCATGCCTTTTCTGTTTTTCGGACTGATCTCCCTCAAAAACCGGGTAGGTGCCCACTGGGGCGGACCCGGAATGCTGATCGGAGCGGTGGTGGTGGCCCTGGTGGCCTTCAAGGGCCGGCGGTGGTTGATCGGGGCCGGCGCAGTTTTCGGGCTGGTGGTATCGCTTGCGATCACCGGAATTGCGCTCGCGCCGGAGATCTTGATGGACGCTGAATGGAGTTATGCCGGTCGGCCCAAACGTGTCAACACGGGTGAGCTTTCTCGCCTGATAGGCAACGAGGAGATGGGCGCCGAAATCCAGCGGCGGCTCGGCGCCGATGAAGTTCTGCTGTTGACCAGTTATTCCGACACCCACCTGTTCAACTTCCTCTCGAAAGGCCGACTGGGCGCTCGGCTGGCCAGCCTCGCCAGGGGCAAGCACGGGCTGGCCTCGCTCTACTGGTACGAGCCGGGTGACCTGATCGGCAGGGACGCCCTGGTTGTGACGCCCAAGGGCCGGCTGGCTCGACTGCTGCCGACCTTTTGCACTGAGGTCGAGGAACTTGAACCGGTCGAGCATCGGCGTGAGGACGAGGTTATCCGCCAGTTGTTGCTCTTTCGGTGCCGGGGGATTACCCGTGATCAGGGCGCCTTTGCACGTTAATGGCCAGTCCCCAGGGCTCGCTGGTGCCGATCTCGAAAGACGCCCCATACCCCGGCCAGGATCATGACCATTCCGGCCAACATGAGCACTGTGATCTGCTCACGGTAGACCAGCCAACCGAGAAAGACCGCGATGACCGGGTTGACGTAGGTGTAGGTCATGACGATCGGCGTCGGCAGCAGGGCAAGAGCCTTGAGATAAGACGTA
>JBDLIO010000551.1:0-2946 GCA_039714865.1 Acidobacteriota bacterium
TCGAGAGCAACCCGGAGATCACGGCAGCCCGGTTGATCGTCAAGCTCAATCCGGAAATCGAAGAGGTCGAAGTCGACGAGGAGGCGGGCACCATTACCGTCAGGAACAAAAAGACCGGAGAGATCTTCACCGCCGACGTCGACGATCTCAAGGAAGGCCGGTTCACCGTTACCGGTGAAGACGGAACTGCGGTGATCACGGCCGGTGCGGGAGAGGGTGAAGAAGAGGGCTCGTTCAAAATTACGGCCGGAGACTCGACCATGGAGTTTGGCGGAGGTGGTGACTCTGATGTGCCCTCCTGGATCCCGGTCATTCCAGGCGCCGAGGTGGAACCCCTGTTTGCGATGAGTTCCGACGGCGTCAGTCGGGGCAGCGTCAAGATTGTTACCGACAAGGATGTGAAGGAAGTTCTGGAGTTCTACCGGCAGGAGATGGAAAAGGCGGGTTTCGAAATCCAGACGTCGTCCTATTCCGGCGGGGGCGAGTCGGTCGACATGATCAATGGAAATTCTGAGGACCCCAAAAGGAGCCTGATGGTCAATGTGACCTCAGATTCCGACGGCAAGGTCAATGCTGCAGTGACCTACTCAGAAGGCGGCTAGCGTCTGGAGTTTTCGACAGGGCAGAACACAATTATCTCGCAAAGATCGCCAAGAACGCAAAGAGGAAGAAAGTAAAAAACCTCTCGTGATTCCTTGGCGATTTTTGCGTCTTCGCGAGAGGAACTGTATTCCCTTCGTGTTCTTCACGGTTCAATTGTATTCTTGCCCCAGTTGGTTCAACCTGCTGCAATCGTCTTCGCAACCTCGTGAAAGGCCTTGGCGGCCGCCGAGTCCGGCCGGTCCGAAACCACCGGGCGGCCGGCGTCCCCTCCGACGACGATCGAGGGATCCAGAGGAATACCACCAAGGAAGGGGATCTTAAGGGTTTCCGCGGTTTTTCGGCCCCCACCGGAACCGAAGATGTGCTCCTCGTGTCCGCACTCGGGGCAGGTGAAGCCGGACATGTTTTCGATCAGGCCGAGGACCTCGACGTCCAACTTCTGGAACATCGCCAGGCCTTTGCGTGCGTCAATCAGGGCAACATCCTGTGGCGTCGTGACGATGATGGCGCCGGCCAAATCGACGTTCTGGCACAGGGACAGCGTGATATCGCCGGTTCCGGGCGGGAGATCAACGATCAGGTAGTCCAGATCCCCCCATTCGACGTCGACAATCAACTGTTCCAGGGCCTTCATCAGCAGCGGTCCACGCCAGATCACCGGTTGGTCGGTATCAACGATGAAACCAAGGGACATGACGGAGACGCCGCCCGGGGCCATGATCGGGTGGATGCGGCCGTCGGCCGTGCCGCGGGGCTCACCCTTGGCCCCGGTCATCATCTGTTGGGACGGTCCGTAGATATCTGCATCCAGCAGTCCGACGGCAAAGTCGGCCTGGGCCAGGGCCAGGGCCAGGTTGGCGCTGACGGTCGACTTTCCGACCCCGCCCTTGCCCGAGGCCACGGCAATGACGTTCTTGATGCCCGAGATTTTCTCTCCCCAGGACGGGGGTTCCGGCGCCTGCACCTGGGGCGGGGCAGTGGGGATCGTCGACAGCATCGTCTGGATCTGGATCTCGGCAGAGTCGATGCCGTCGAGGCTGTTCAGGGCCTGGGTGAGGCCTGTGCGGAGTTCGTCGATCGGGCCTGGGTGGCCCGCCGGAACGGCGAGGGCCACAAGGATCGAGGTGCCGTCGACTTCGATGTTTCTGACGGCGCCACCGTCGACCAGGCCGGCGGTCGACCCCGGGGCAGTGAACCGATTGAGTGTTTCGAGGATCTGTTGTTCTGTAGCCATGATTTTCCTTTCGGGCGCAAAGCGCCCCCGGCCGGTGATTCTACACCCAACACTCGGATTGCCTCGAATATTCGAAGCGAAACCGCTGAGTTTGTGCTGTGAACAGAGTTGGAGGCATCATCAACCACAGAGACACAGAGAGCACAGAGTAAAACACAGAGAGAGGTGTCCGCATACGGTCGTCCGCCCGAGAGCAACGCAATGGCGCAAAGACACAAAGTGGTTGCTTTCAGCGGTGTCGTGCGTCCGCCTGCACCATTCTGGTGCGCCGTTCGGTCAGCTCCTGGCTCGGAAAGCGAGCTTTCCTCTCCTTTCGCCTCCCTTCTGGCTGGGGCCGGTTTTCTTTGTGAACCTCTGTGCTCTCTGTGTCTCTGTGGTCCATCGTGTCCCGCCTTTCCGGTTAGCGACCGCCATTAAGGGATTCGCGTAGAATGGCCGAACGGAGGCTTTGATGGCTACAGTCAAACGGGGTGACGTTGAAATTTTCTACCGGGACGAGGGCGAAGGGCGACCGGTCCTGTTGATTCACGGCCACACTCTGGATCACCGTGTGTTTGACGGGTTGACCTCAAGTCTTTTGGCCGCGGGATTGAGGGTTATCCGCCGGACTTTCGCGGGCACGGCAGGTCGACCCGGCCTCCATGCGGCTACCACTGGTCCGACCACAGCGGGGACGTTGAGGCGGTGCTGGGCTCAGCCGGCGTGGAACGGGCCGCCATCGTCGGGTTCTCCCTGGGGGGTGGGGTTGCCCTGGAAATGGCCCTGGAGAGGCCCGGCCGAGTCGGAAAACTGGTGTTGATGTCGCCGGTGATGCCGGACCGCCCCTTTGAACCGGAATTCATGGCCAATCTGAAGGCGGTGGCCATGATGGCACGTACCGAGGGAATCCAGGCAGCCATGGAAGGGCCGTGGATGAAGAGCCCTCTCTTTGCGGTGTCGCTGGCAAAAACCGGCGTGCTGGAGACATTGTCTGAAATCGTCAAGGATTTCCCCGGCGCCGAATACCTCGCCGAGGCCCGGGACAGAGTTGAGCGAGACTGGACGGTCCCCGAGCGGCTCGGTGAGATCACTGTGTCGACGCTGGTTTTGGTCGGCGGGCGTGAAATGAA
>JBDLIO010000552.1:0-2942 GCA_039714865.1 Acidobacteriota bacterium
TTTCCGGCCGGGTTCCAAGAGATTACCTTCTTCGAGCCGGCGATACCAGGATTATGTTGGTCATGGGCTGCCGATACGGTTGCTGGTCCACCAATTCGGGCCCGGGAACGGGAACGGGAACGGGCTCGGGGGTGAGACCGGGTTATGAGTTCTGCAAAAGCCTAGTAAGATACCCCTTCTGGCCATGTACCAAGACTTTTACGATCTCCGCGAGGCGCCGTTCAATATCACACCGGATCCGCGCTACCTGTTTTTCAGCTTGCGGCACCGCGAGGCCTACGAACATATTCTGTTCGGCATTTCCCAGCGCAAGGGTTTCATTCAGGTCACCGGAGAGGTTGGTGCGGGCAAGAGCACCTTGTGCCGTGCGGTTCTCGAAGAGCTCGACGAGGGATTCGCGACGGCTTTGATTCTCAATCCGGTGATGACCGGCATCCAGTTGCTCCGGTCGATTCTCCGGGAGTTGGATCTGAACGATCGCGGCAACGACCGGATTCGATTGCTCGAGCGCCTCAACGCCTACCTCTTGGAACAGATCAGTAACAGCGTCGAGGTCGTGCTTTTCATCGACGAGGCACAGGACATGTCCGAGGATCTCCTCGAACAGGTTCGCCTTCTTTCCAATTTGGAAACCGATGACCGTAAGCTGTTGCAGATCGTCCTGATTGGGCAGCCGGAGCTGAGAGATACGCTGGACAGGCCCGAATTGAGGCAGTTGCGCCAGAGGATCACCGTGCGCTACCACCTGGGTTCGCTCGATCGGCAGGAAACGGAGGCCTACATCCACCACCGTCTTCGAGTGGCCGGAAGCAACGGGCGCCCTTCCTTCAGCCGCTGGGCGATTTCACGGGTGCATCGTTATTCACGGGGCGTTCCCAGGGTGATCAACGCCGTCTGTGACAAGGCCCTGTTGGCCGGATATGTCGAGGGACTGGACCACCTGGGCCGGCGCGAAATAGGCCGGGCCGTTCGGGACCTCGAGGGTTCCGCGCGATGAGTTTGATCAGCGATGCGTTGAGGAAGGCGCGCCAGGAGGCCGCCGAGCGGGAGGCCAAAGAACGAGGGCTGGAATCGCCGGTAGTCGCAGGTTATTGGAAGCGCGGTGGTCGTCTCGGTGCTGCCCTGGTCCTGGGCGCGGCGATTGCCATGGGCGCCGCAGTGATCGGGGGAGGTCTGGTGTGGTGGGCGCTGGCAGACCGGTCGGATTCTACGGCGGTTGATGGGCCGAATGAGGGTGTGCAGGCCGAAGTGGAAGTCGTGGAAGAGTCTCCGGTTACGTCAAATGGAGATCAGGCGCCCGATCCGCCGCAGGAGACGATGGCGCCGACTGTGACGCCGGTGGAGTCGAGGCGGGATGACCATGACGTTTCGCCGGTCGTTGAGGACGATGCCGTGACCAGGGTCGAGGTTTCCGATCGCACGCCGGACAGAGAAGAAGCCGTGCCGGCTGAAGTTCCTTCCCCACAGCCGCAGCCTCAACCGCAGGTCGCAGAAGGGGAATTCGTGGGCGAGGCCCGTATCGGCGGCATCACCCTGACCCTGGACTACCTGGTCTTCAGGAAGGAGAATCCCTTCGCGCAGATCAACGGGCAGGATGTCTTTGTCGGTGGGGTCGTCGAGGACCATGTGGTCGAGGCAATCACAGCAGACAGTGTCGTACTGACCCAGGGCGACGCCAAGATAGTGCTTCGCGTGCATTAGAGGCAGCCTGGCCTCAGGGAGAGTGAATATGAGAGAACCGGCGACCAAGACCGCGATCTACTCCGACGTGGCGCCGACCGAACTGCCCGCGTGGAAGGCCCTCGAGCGGCACGCCGTTGGCGTTGGTGATCTGCAACTCATGGATCTCTTCGCTTCAGGGGATGACCGCTTCGACCAGTTTTCGGTCGAGGTCGATGATTTCCTGCTGGACTACTCGAAGAACAAGGTGACTGAGAAGACGATGGAATTGCTGGTCAATCTGGCTCGCGAGGCCGGCCTTCCCCAAGCCCGGGAGGCGATGTTCTGTGGCGAGGCCATCAACTGGACGGAGCGCCGGTCGGTTTTGCATAGTGCCCTGAGGAACCGCAGCGGTGACCCGATCCTGGTTGATGGACACAACGTCATGCCGGATGTCGAACGGGTCTTGCGGCAGATGAGAGTCTTCGTGGATCGCCTCCGGTCCGGTCAGTGGAAGGGCTTCAGCGGCCGGGCGATCGAGGCCGTCGTCAACATCGGTATCGGCGGCTCGGACCTGGGCCCGGTGATGGTGACCGAGGCCCTGAAGCACTATCATGACGGGCCGATCGTTCGTTTCGTCTCCAACATCGATGCGACGGATTTTGTTGAAACTACCAAAGACCTCGACCCGGAAACGACTCTGTTCATCGTGGCCTCCAAGACCTTCACAACGCAAGAGACAATGACCAACGCCCGAACGGCCCGAGACTGGGTTGTGGGTGCGTCAGGGGACGCGGCGGCGGTGGCGAGACATTTCGTCGCGTTGTCGACCAATCGTCAGGGGGTCCAGAAATTCGGGATCGACCCGGCCAACTGTTTCGAATTCTGGGACTGGGTGGGGGGGCGCTATTCTCTGTGGTCTGCGATCGGACTGTCGATTGCCGTGGCTGTCGGATTCTCAGGCTTCGAAGCCCTGCTCGAGGGTGCGCATCGCATGGATCGGCATTTCCGGGAAGCCCCGTTGGAGGCAAACCTTCCGGTCATCCTGGCCCTCCTGGGGGTATGGAATCGGAATTTTCTTGGCTTTTCCTCTCACGCCCTGCTGCCGTATGACCAATACCTCCATCGTTTCGCGGCCCATTTCCAGCAGGTAGACATGGAGTCCAGCGGCAAGATGATTGACCGGGACGGAAACGGGGTCCAGTACGCCACCGGACCGGTGATATGGGGCGAGCCGGGAACCAACGGGCAGCACGCCTTCTTCCAGCTTTTGCACCAGGGGA
>JBDLIO010000553.1:0-2939 GCA_039714865.1 Acidobacteriota bacterium
ACGATAGTGTCTGAGGAGGGGGAGGACGAAAGTTCCCCGTTGAAGACACCCGGCGGTTTTGCCGGCCGCCGGGGTTCGGGCGCCGAAACCTCTCGACAATTTGGTCGATTCGAGGTGTTGGGCTTGCTGGGCAAGGGCGGCATGGGTCGGGTGTGGCGGACCCGAGACCCACAGCTCGATCGTGGGGTGGCGGTCAAGGAGATTCGAGGCGATCACCCTGATCTCGTGGCCCGTTTTCAGCAAGAGGCTCGGGCTCAGGCACGGATACGCCATCCCCACGTGTGCACGGTGTATGAGGTGGGCGAGGCTGATGGCAGGCCGTTCATCGCAATGGAGTTGCTCGAGGGCCGAACATTGGACCGTGCCGCGCCCGACTTGTCGGTCGAGGAACTGGCCGAGGTCATGCGCCGGGTCGCCGAAGCGGTCCATGCCGCCCACCGAAACGGGCTGCTTCACCGTGATATCAAGCCAGCGAACATCATGATTGGGCGAGCGGACGACGGGACGTGGTGGCCATGGGTGACCGATTTCGGTCTCGCTCGGGAACTCGAGGCGCCAGGGTTGACCATAAGCGGCGCTACCTTGGGGACGCCCTCCTTTATGCCGCCGGAGCAGGCCCGAGGGCAGACCGAGAAGCTGGACGCCCGTGCCGACGTCTATTCGCTTGGGGCAACCCTGTATGCGGTCATCGCCGGGAGGCCTCCCTTCGTTGCCGAGACCAGTGGCGACGTCCTGATGAAGGTCATTCGAGAAGAGGCGCCACCCCTGGGGCGACTGGGGGTGACGGTCCCCCGGGATCTCGAGAGCATCATCGTTCAGTGCCTCGAGAAAGACCCGGAGCGCCGGTACTCCGGGGCGGATGCCCTGGCCGAAGACCTCGGACGGTTCTTGGATGGAAAACTGGTGACGGCTCGTTCGGCCGGCTTCGTGCTCCGTGCCGCCAAGGCTGTTCGTCGTCATCGGGCGATTACCGCCTTGACTGGATTGGCGGTGGTTTTGGCGGTGGTTTTGGGATCAGCCTGGTGGCACGCTGTTCTCCAAGGGCGGAAGCAGGCCGAACTCGCTGTGGAGTTCGACCAGGAGGTGCGGGCGGTGGAGGACATCGTTCGGCACGCCTTCACCGCGCCACTGCACGATGTTCGCGAGGAGATGGGGGTTGCGCGGGTACGCCTGTCGGGGTTGGAGGACCGGGTTGATGCGGGCGGTTCACTGGCCGTCGGCCCTGGGCATGCCGCCCTGGGCCGCGGATATCTGGCGTTGCATGACGACCGAACAGCTCGAGAGCATCTGGACCTGGCATGGAATGCCGGGAATGATGATCCGGAGGTTGCCGTTGCCCTCGGAACGGCCCTTCTGGGCCTGTACCGGGCACGTCGCGGCGAGATTCTGCGGCGGGAGGCCTGGGACTTCGATCGCGCCATCGCAGCCGCCCACGAGAACCTCCGTGATCCGGCCAAGGCGTTTTTGGAACAGGGACGAGATGCCGATATCGAGAGCCCCGAACTGGCCGCTGCCCTCCTGGTTTCCTGTGACGAGCGATGGCAAGAGGCCGCGCACCAAGCGGCCGCGGCCCACGAACGACTCCCGTGGTTGTATGGCGCCCGGGTTTTCGAGGGGCATGCTTGGACCGAGGCCGGGCGTGAGCTGCTGGAGGCCGGGGACAATGCTCAGGCTGAAAGGGCCTTTGACTCGGCCGAGGCGGCCCTCCTCAAGGCGGTTTCTTTTGGTCGGAGCGATCCGGTCGCATTTCAGAGCCTCTGTGACCTGGGATTGAGGAGGGCGGAGTTGGGACTTTTCGGGTCGGGAGGAGATCTGGCCCGGGTGGTCAGCGAGGCCATGCCCCGCTGCGAGGCGGCGGCGACGGCCGATCCCGAAAGTGTCGCCGCGGCAATGGGGCAGTCGGCGCTTTGGGTTCGCCTGGCCGAGTGGCATGTCGAACGGCAGCAGGACCCCGGTATTGCCTTGGATCGCACCGAGGATGCGGCTCGGGTGGCGATGAGCCTGGCCCCCGACGACAGCGAACCGCCGACTCGGCTTGCCAGTGCCGCGGTGCTCAGGGCACAGTATCGGCTGCGGCTTGCACAGGATCCCTCCGGGGATCTCGATCAGGCCGTTCGATGGTTCGAGCACGCCCTGGGGATTGACCCGACCCGGCTCGAGGCGATGGCGAACCTCGGCAAGGCCTATTGGCTGGCGGCGAACTGGCATGTGACTCAGGGTGAGGACCCGCGAGCAGATTTCGAGTCTGCCGCCGGGATTTACGGCCGGGCGGCTGAGATTGCTCCGGAAAGTGCCCTGGTGCGCAACAACCTCGGAGCAACCTGGTACCAACGGGCCACATGGGAGATCGAAAGCGGCATGGATGCGACCCTCAGTCTGGAGAGGGCAGTCCAGGAATTCGAGGAGGCCCGCGCCCTCAGCCCCGGCCTGCCTTTGCCGTCCCTCAATCTCGCCTGGATGTACGGTATGCAGGGCGAGCAGGAAAGGGCGCAGGGCCGGGACCCGATGCCGGCCTGGGAGAGGGCGGTCGAGGCCTACGGTCGCAGTCTGGAGATCCAACCGGACCACAAGGTGGCCCTGAATCGTATGGTCTCCCTTAGAAACCAGAGGGCGTTGTACCTCGAGGAAACCGGTGGCGATGGGGCGCCGGAATTCGATGCCGCAGTCGCTGTTGCCCGAGAGTCCAGGAACGCAACGCCTGACGATGGGATGGCAGTGCAGCGGCTGGGAGTCGCGCTCTTGCGGCGTTCGACTCTGGCAACCGGTCCCGAGGGTGATTTCGAACAGGCACGGACTCGGCTGCTCGAAGCTGTTGTGGAGTTTCAAAGGGCCCGGGAACCGATTGCCACCCTGGCCCAGGAGCTTGCCGAGGAGGAAAAGGACCTTGAAAAGGCGGAACGATTGCGGTCACTGGCAATCGAGATCCGTCGCGCGGGTGA
>JBDLIO010000554.1:0-2932 GCA_039714865.1 Acidobacteriota bacterium
GGCCTCCTCGTCTCCGAGTTGTCGGAGGAGCAGCCCGAGGTTGTAGGCATGAAACCAGTCGTCCGGGTCACTCTCAACTGCCCGAGACAGCGTTGTTCTTGTTCTCGTCAGGCCTTCGGGTCCGGTGAAAGGCGCCAATATTCCAAGATCCTGCTCGATCGCACGGATCGTGGCCTCATGCCCCATCTGGTGCGTAAACGGCGCCCTCTTCATGCGTTCCAGGATCTCTGAACCCATGCGAGCCTGCGACCAGCCGGTCAGGGCGAGGCGCCGGGCGACAACACTGTCATCAGGCACGGCCTGCGCTGCTTCTGTCCCAAACGGGGCGCCGGACGCGCCCTCGGCCAGTGTGCGAATGATCTCCCGGGCTACGACCGAGGTGCCCTCGAAGGTCAGATGAACGTGTTCGTAGAAGAATTTCCGGCCCGGCACACCGTCTGACGCCGCCACCCGCATCGCACGCTCGACATCAGCCAGCATGACGGAACTGCTGCCGGCAGTGTCGGCCGCCTCTCGAATGATCCGGTTGATGGACGAGTCTGCCCGGAACCGCAGTCTGTCCAGGTCTCGGCTGAGGGTAAAAGCCTTCAAGGCCTCGTTTTGCCGCCCGGCACCAAGCAGCACTTTCCCCCGGAGAAACTCAATATCGGCCGAGGCGCCGCCAATCTGCCCCGCGTCCCCAAGCGCCGCCAATGCGTTGTCGGATTCTCCCTTGACCGCCGCCCGCATCGCTTCGTCGATCAATTTTGCCTGGGCATGACGCTCAGCCTCGGTCAGCCCCGACCCACCTCCGGAACCGAAGGGCGGGCTGTCCGCCAGATTGACGCCGACGGTGCACAGGACAACGGGCACTCCGGAATTCTCAGCCATATCCACAATGGCCCGCATATTGCCGGAAAAACGCGTGCGAACCTGTGCAAGAACCTCATCGGATGACGCCAATTCAAGACCGAGGAAATTTTCCAACCCCTGCCATTCCTCCATCGTTCCACGGCGAAGGGCAAGGTCATCGCCGAAACGAGCAACGGTTTGGCCCAGCCGGAATCGAAGCAACCCTCTGCGGACAGCGGAGACCGTCCGGCGACCGCGACCACCGGCGGTCGGCCCGAAGGGCCCCACGATCTCGTTGTTGCCTGCATAGAGCACCAGCAAATCCGGCTCCAATTCCAAAACATCGGACGCCACCCTGCGGACCACGGTCGAATCGATGGCCGTCATGGCGGCATTGACCACCTCGAACCGGGTGCCCGGCCATGCCTCGGGCAGCAAGACCTCGAGAAACCGGGCCATCGAGAAGGAGGGGTCCGGATCGCCCTGTGCGGCAGACCCACCGAGCACGAAAACCCGGGTCACACCCTCCGGCTTTTCACGATCCAGCACAAAGGGCGTTGCCAACCGGGCTCGCCGAGGACCGAAGATCGGCCACGTAAAATAGGTGTTGTCGACCACCACCGCTTTTCCACCGACCCGATCCGGGATCCAGAAAGCCGGCGGGTGACCAACTCCCGCGAGACGGAGCCCTCCCTCGACCACTGCCACGAGAATCAGGACCGGCCCAACCAGGGCCGACAGGCGAAAAAACCAACGGCGCGTCACCGGAGGAGTGTACCTGTGCGCTTCGCGCAGGGGGGTTGATAAATATCCTAAAGGTCCATGACGAATTCGACATCGGGATCAAGGTCTGTCTGAGTTCTGGCAGGGCTCAACCAGGTCAGAGCCAACAGCACAGTGAAGGAGGCGGAGAGAGAAACCGCCGCGGGCAAGACTCCCGCCTTCAACGATACCGATGGAAGCCAGGCCAGAAACGTCTGCTTCGACAAGAACTCCAGACCCAGGTTGACGACCATGCCTGTCGCCATCGAAGCTGTGGCGGCGGTCGCCCCTACCCGACGCCAGTTCAAGCCAACGGCCACCGCCGGCGCCAGGGCCGCCGCGAAGGTGCCGAAAGCGAAAGTGCCGACGAGGGCGATCAAGTCTCTGTAAAGGAAGGCAAAAACTGCCGCAAAAACGGCGATGCCGACAACCGCCACCCTTCCCCATAGAAATTCGTTCGACACCCGCCGGCCAAAGGCCTTCGGCAGATCCCTGACGACTGCCGCAGACCCGATGTTCAAGAAGGAATCGGCGGTCGACATGATGGCGGCCAGAACCCCGGCAAATACCAGACCGGCAAGGATGGGAGGCGTAAAACTCAGCAGGAATTGCGGCGCAGCCTGATCGGGGTTGGCCAGCGCGGCCATACGTCCCTGGGCCACCAACGCCGGAACCGTCAAACCGATCCCGAGCCAGATCAACACACACGCCGATTGTGTCAGTCCGATGACCAGCGGCATCCACTTGAGGGTTCGCGGATCCGAGAGCATGAAGAACTTGTGAAGCATGTGTGGCTGACCCAGGAGGCCGACCGCAAAGACAAAGAAGAACCCTACGGCCGTCATCACCCCCAAGGTTCCGAAAGGATCGAGGTGATTCGGGCCGAATGCATCGGACGCGATGATCGAGCGCGACATCGCCTCGAGACCACCCCCCGACTGAAGGCAGTAAAAGAAAATAGCAACCGCAGCGACGACCATCAGCACACCCTGAATCAGATCGGTGTAGACCCCGGCCACCATGCCGCCGGCGGTTGCGTAGAATACGACGACGGCACAGCCGAGCACCATCGCCGCCGGTAGACTCCACTGTCCGAGCAGAGCCCTGGTACCGAAGACCATCTCAACCAGAATGCCCAGGGCCTGGATCTGGGCGCCGAGGTATCCGATCGTTCCGATGATGACGGCGACCGCCGCAAGCCCCGAGGCACGGCGGCTTCCGTAACGAACGAGGATGACATCGGACACCGTGTAGATCTCTCGAAGCCCTGCCAATAACCTCAGACGTTTGCCGACGACCCAACACAAAAAGCCGGAAGTAAAACCGACAGGAATACAGA
>JBDLIO010000555.1:0-2928 GCA_039714865.1 Acidobacteriota bacterium
TGGTCGAGGGGTTCGACGTGCTGGAGGCCATCGGGCGGGTCGAGGTGATCGAGGAATGGGTCGGTGACGAGAGGGACATCGCCTTCCACAAGCCAAAGGAAGAGGTCGTGATCCTCAAGGCCCACCTTGAGCGGCGAACCCTGGAGAACGCGCCGGCGGCTGAGGCGCCGTGAAGAACTCAAGTCGACGCATGTTCGTGGTTTTGGCCCTCTTGCTCGGCAGCGTGGTCGTCGGTTCAGGTCTCCTGGCGTTGGAGACACGCCTCGCCCCATTCCCGAAAGCGGGTGACGATCCAGGGGTCTTTGAGGAGAAATTGGATGCGCTGGAAGCCTCCACATTCCGGTGGCAGGTGGTCTATCTTCCGATGCTGCAGCTGGGGATTTCCGTAGGCGTCGGCCTCTTGATTTCAGGACGTTTCGCCTGGCTCGAGAACTTTGCCGCATCGCTGTTCGTGCTCGGCCTGGTCTTCGTGCATCATGCGACCGTCAGCTTTAAGAGTGCCTGGATCTTGGTGCCGGTTTATGCGGTTGTCGGAGCTGTGGTGTCGATGCTGGTTCGACGTTTTTCGGACTGATAATGGACCGACGAGTGTACCTCGTCCTGTGTGTCACCGTGCTCTTGGTCGCAGGTGTCTTTCGGTTTTATCACCTCGCCGATCGTTCACTGTGGCTCGACGAAGCCAGGGTGGCAAACTACGCCGGCCAGTCAATCTCCGAGAACATCACCAAGACACGACTCGGCAGCAGCTCTCCCGTCGCTTACCCCCTGCTGCTTCAGGCCATGCGGCAGTTTGCGGATTCGCCCTTTGCTGTGCGTTCAATTTCTGCTGTGTCCAGCCTTTTGGCGATCTTCGTCATCCTCATGTTGGTACGGGTTGGCTTTGAAGGCTCGGGAGCGCTGATTGCCGCAGCGATTCTGGCGGTCTCGCCCTCTCAGATCAGGTACGCGCAAGAGGTCAGAGAGTACTCGCTCTCGGTCCTGCTGGCCTCTCTCATGGTCTTTGCCTTCCTGAGTTTCCGGAAAGAAAAGAACGGTTCCCGCATTCCACTGTTGGTCTGCCTCTTCCTTGCCCCTCTCGTGAAGTACGGTTTGGTGTTCTTTGCGGTCGCATTGCTGGCCGTTCTGGCCTTTGAAACCTGGCGGTTGCACGGCCGGACAGAGGCTTTGAGGAGACTCGCAGGTGCAACGGCCCTTTTGGCGACCGGGGTCATCATCACGGTCGCGCTGACTCTGAGAGGGCAGTGGGGGCGGGGGGGAATGTCGTACCTGGATGGATTTTTCTTCCACGGGTCGATGTTCGATCCAGGGGCTCTGTGCCAGTTTCTGATAACGAAGATCCCTGAAATGATGACCTATGTGACTCTGGGTCACGGCAGTGCCGTACTGCTGGTCCCGGTCTTGGGGTTGCTCGTCCTCGTCCGGCCTTCGGCAGACCGGGATCCAAAGCTCTTGTTCGCGCTCGCAGGATTCTCAGTAGTCATCGTTGCAGCGGCATCCTTGGCGAAGATCTATCCCCTTGGTCCGATTCGCCAGAACCTGTTTCTTGCGCCTGCCATCGCGGTGGCGATTGGTGGGGGATGGGTCGCCTTGACGACGGTGCTCCCGAAGAAGTGCCGAAGTTTCGCGACGGCGATCTTCCTCATGGTTGTTCTCGCCGCCGGCACCTTCGGTGTAATTCGGGCCGACCCCTATCAGGAGATCGAAGACATCAAGACTGTTCTCGCGGGTCTGGACGACCGTGACCCCGGTGACGTGGTCTACGTGTACTACGGAGCGTGGCCTGCCCTGCGATATTACAAGGTCGAAGGTCGGCCCGATTTCGTTTTCGGACATTGTCACCGAGACGATCCCAGCGCCTACCTGCCCGAGTTCCGGTCTTTGGTCGGGGAGGAAGCCTCGAGGGTATGGCTCGTCTTCTCCCACGCCAACCCCGACGAAATGCGGTTCCTCCTCGATGAGCTTGCGCCGGAGTGGATTCTTGATCGTGTGGTGAATGCCCGTGGCGCCTGCCTTTATGTGGGCCGCCGTATTGGCGTTCCCGTCGACGACCCGACACCTCAGTTTCCAGGGAATGAATGTGATGCCGTGGGAGGCTGACTCCAGGTGATCAACCAGCGGCGCCCTATCAGTCGATGGTGAACTTCTGTAAGGTGACCGGAACCGGGACGCCGACCCCGATGTGAACCTCTGCGAGGTCGCAGTCCGGGCCTGCGCATGCCCGGTAGACGAAGGTCACGATCTCGGCCGTGCCTGGGTCCGGGGTGTATACGAACGACCCGTCTGTCGCTAGATTGACCGTGCCCAGCGCCGGAGGGGTCTCGATTGCGGCCGTCAGGAGACCGCAGGCGCCGCCGATGTCATTGGCCAGAACTCCAGGCGCGTTGACGGTCAAGGGAGTGTCCAACGGTGTTTCATACTCGTCGTCGTTCGTGACTGTAGGGACTCCATCGACACGTTCCAATGATTCGATCGCCAGTTCCAGAGTTTCGTCGGCGTACGCTGAGATGAAGTCATAGGAGAGTGAGACCGGCCAGGTACTTTCATAGACCCATTGGGCGACGATCTCGTTGGTTGCATTGGTCAGCACGAGGCAGCCGCTGCGCCGAGCGTCGGAAACTTCGCCGGTGACGACCAAATTACGCCACGTCCATAAGCTCATATCCGCGGTGAACTCCCTCGAGCACTGGAGATCAAGATAGGAGAGTCGGCCTGGGATGAATTGCCCGGGAGGGGCCTCCAGGACCTCGTTCCCGGAGCCGATCTGCCGGCAGTCCCGGAAGACGGTCTCAGGCCCCCCTGTCGGCAGCAGCGTCCAGGTCAACGGCCCCCCATCTTGTGCGACCGCAATTCCGGCGGTCGCCATGGCCAGGACTGCAAGAAATGCCGCAAATCGGCGGACGGAAGGGATCAATGGTCTCACGGGTCGTA
>JBDLIO010000556.1:0-2920 GCA_039714865.1 Acidobacteriota bacterium
AAAAATCCCGGAGGGTACCTTCGAGAGCCATGTTACCGCCGATTCCATGCGGCCAACGCCGCTATGACCCACCCGCCGACTCCTGCGAGCACCAGAACCACCTGAAGACCCAACACCGGGAGAGCAGGCTCGATCGTTCGCAAGAAAAGCGGCACCCAGGCCACGGCCCCCAGCAGAGGAAGCCAAACGATGAACGTCAGGAGAATCCCCGACACAACGCGCCCATAGACGATCTGTCGTCCGCCCGGCACCGCCACACCGATGCTCCGTGTCACCAGGCCGCTGATCAACTCCCATCGCCGAACCTGAGCCACTTTTGCTGTCTGCTGTTCGATCGAGACCGCATTTCGTTTCAGGAAAACCGAAACACATTGTTCGCAATAGACGCTCTTGTCGTCGGGCCGGAAGACCTTCCCGCACTTTCCGCACTCTTGGGCCGGGCCGTACCACCGCTTCCGGACAGCCAACATCCCGCCCCCGACCACGAGACCGACAAGTGCGGCCAGCGAAAGTGGCGGAACCGTCAACCCATTCAGCAGGTCCGTTCCACGCACCCGATTGTCCAACGCGAACTTGGCGCCGGCCGAAGCTTGGTCGGCAAGTCCTTCAACCATTCCCGAACCCAGACGGGGGAGAAGAACCCGATCCTCTTGACCCGGAAACCCAAGATTCTCGAGAGGTCCCTTGGCGAGTTCCCGCGCCCGCCGCCTTTCGGCATCACCCTCGTCAAACCTCCGGGTCAAGTCCAAAGCAATCGCCAGATTGTAATGCCCCAAAGCACGATTTGGGTCCATCTCCACGACCTCGTTCAGCAACTCCAGAGCCCGCCATGGGTCTCGGTCTTCAAGCGCGTAGACGCCGAGGAAGAGTCGAGGCAAGACTGAATTTGGAGATACCAACGTCGCCTTTTCAAATTCCAGACGGCCCAACTCCCGATCACCGTGCAATCTCAACAACTCGCCGGCCACCACATGGTAGGCGGCGGTCCCCTCGAATTCCGATTCCAGCTCGATGAATTCCCGAAGGGTGACAAAATCGGCCTTTCGCTCGGAAAGCACTTCGACGATTCGCTCCTGAAGCGGCGTCGGAACGAGACACGCTTGATGCCAGAGCCCAAGAAGCGGCACGGTCACGACAATCACACACAGAGAAACGCCCGCGGCAATCCTCTGGAGAAGCGCCATATAGATCCACACCAGGGCAAACAGGTATGACAGGACCCAAACAGGCCCCAGACCAGCAAACAACGGCAAGGACACGACGACCGAGGCGAAGATCAACGCGTTAATCCTACTGAACAGCCTCAAGCCCAGAATGTAGGCATCCACTGAAATCAAACGAAAAAAGACCACGACCTGTATCACGATCGCCGCCACCACCGAAAGCCCAAGGGTCATCAATGCCCATGGAATACAAGAACTGATCACCGCTTGGCGCACAGAGGGCAGTCGCATCATATTGACGGCCCCGTTTGCAAATTCACCGAGAGCTTTGACGCGATTCCCACTCGCCCAGGCCCGCCTCCCCATGATGAACCGAGGTGCGGGCAGCAACGGATCCAGGCGCTTGGCCGATTCGAGCATCATACTCCCGACCGGACCGGGGCGATCAAGGGATGCCGCCGCCAAGGCCTCCGCGAAGGGTGTGACACGGTTGAGACCAAGCTCCTTTTTGGCCATCAAGAGTCGCTGGAGGCCAACCTCAAGCTTGATTTCCTGATCTGTTGCCAGCGAGTTTTGAACCTCTCCCCACGCATCAAACAGCGGGTTCGCCTCAACAGAACCAACACCGGCAACCAGGATCAGGAGTCCTGTCAACAGAACCCAGGCCCGCCCGGACAGGGCACTCCGCCATCGGCGACCCGGAAATCCCGGATGACGGCCATTGGGAAGACGACCCCGCCCCATGCCCGCCCGAAGACGGCCTATAGAAGCTACCGGACTCAACCCCTTCAACTCCCCCCACGGAAGTCAGCCCGCCGCTTTTCAAGAAAAGCAGCCGTACCCTCCGTCATTTCGGGACTTGAGGCACCCAACCCGAACAGCGAGGCTTCGACTGCACACCCCTCATCGAGCGAGAGGCCGAGGCCTCGGCTGACAGCCTCGATGCAGTGAGCCACGGCCAGTGGTCCATTGCGGAGGATCGGCTTCAAGAACTCCCCGACAGCCACTTCCAACTCATCAGGTTCACACACGCGGTTGACCAGGCCGATGCGCTCAGCCTCATCCGCCGACACGTTACGCCCGCTCAGGAGCAGCTCCATGGCACGTCCCCGCCCAACGAGGCGCGGCAGCCGCTGAGTCCCGCCATAGCCCGGAATCAGCCCCAACTTGACTTCAGGCTGACCGAAGACTGCAGCCGTTGTGGCGATCCGGAAATGA
Source organism: Acidobacteriota bacterium (assembly GCA_039714865.1). Classification (GTDB taxonomy): domain Bacteria; phylum Acidobacteriota; class Thermoanaerobaculia; order Thermoanaerobaculales; family Sulfomarinibacteraceae; genus DAOWGJ01. The sequence continues at coordinate 2,382 of JBDLIO010000556.1, forward strand.
CATGCCATTGCCAGTTCACAGCCGCCACCGAGAGCGAACCCGTTGACAGCGGCGACGACCGGTTTCTTCATCCGTTCGATGCCGGAGAAGACCGCCTGCCCCCGCTCGGCGAAATCTTTGGCCTCAACCGGGCCGAGAGTGTTGAGTTCCTCGATATCGGCCCCGGCGACAAAGGACCGGTCTCCTGCGCCAGTCACACAGACAGCCCAAACCTCGGAGTTTTTGGCTGCCTCGCCAATGGCGCGGTGAATTTCTCCTACCGTCGCTACGTTCAAGGCGTTGAGCTTCTTCGGACGGTCGATAGTAATCCACAGGACATTGCCCCGAAGATCGAGATTCAGATTTTCATATTCCATGCATCGACTCCTGTCTGCGTTGTCTCAGTGTATCGCGATTCCCAATTGGAGGCTAGGCGGATTCTTGCCATATTTTGGCTCGCATAGCCTCACGGGTTCACGTCTCAGGGATCAGGGGTCAGGGGTCAGGATTCAGGGATTGGTGTACAGGGGACAGAGAGATTCCCACATCTCCGGAACTCG
>JBDLIO010000557.1:0-2916 GCA_039714865.1 Acidobacteriota bacterium
GCTCTACACACCACGGGCCCTGCAACAGAAGTTATGGGCGACATCGCGGATCCATCAGCCTGAATGGGAATGCTACGACAGTGACACCGTCATGCGCCGCATGGACTCGGCCGAACACTGGGGGGGCACGGCAATGACCTTGACGACGATGTCCCACCTCCCCCGGATCGATCAACACGGGCCCGAGTCCAGGTCCTCCCGATTCAAGGAATTCTCGGCACTGGTTCCCAAGGATGCCGAACCGCTCGATTTCTCGGTCAACCAGGCGCCTCTGGAACTACAGGGCGGCAAGGTCTTGATGGGGTTCACGCTTTCGGTACCGAGCGAGGGCCTCGGGCGATCCGTCGTTGGCGAGACCACGGCCGTTCAGGTCGATGTGGTCGGCGAAATCTCCAACGAGGACCGCATGGTGGACCGTTTTCGGTACATTTTTTCGGTGCCGAATCCCTCCGAGCACCTTGATATTCTCTTCGAGCGTTCTCTCAGGCCCGGCAGTTACCAACTCAGGATCAAACTCGAGGACGTGCATTCCGAAAAGGCCGGCGCCGATGTCGTCGATTTTTCGGTCGACCCACCCGAGGCCGCACAGGACCCCGGAACCGAGTCTCAGGGCGAGGCAACCGCCCCCATCAAGGATGAATCACGATGAGCCTCAGGTCCGAAATTCACGAGCAACCCGCGGTCCTCGAAGGCCTGCTCCGTGCCAGCAAGGATCACGCCGACGAGATAGCCCGAACGATCAAGAAACGAGGCGTTCCTTCGATCTTTCTCGCTGCTCGCGGCACCTCGGACAACGCCGGGCTTTACGCCAAGTACCTGTGGGGCTCGATGAACCGGCTCCCGGTCGCACTGGCGGCGCCATCGTTGTTCACCACCTACCAAACACCGCCGAGTATCCAGGGATCGCTGGTCGTCGGCATCTCACAGTCGGGCCAATCACCGGACATCGTCTCTGTTGTCGCCGAGGGCCGGCGGCAAGGCGCCTTGACCCTGGCCATCACCAACGACCCGGCATCACCACTGGCCGGCGAGGCCGACATGGTCCTTGAAACCATGGCCGGCCCGGAACGGTCGATCGCCGCAACAAAGACCTATACCACTCAACTTCTCGCCATCGCCTTGTTGTCGGTGGCGATGCGAGGCGAGGTCGAGCAGTTCGAAGCTCTCACGTCCATCCCCGAACTGATCGGAAAGACCCTGGCTCTCGAGCCTGTCATCGAGCAGGCGGCTCAACGATACCGTTACATGTCCCAATGCGTGGTCATCGGCCGGGGCTACAACTACGCCACAGCCTATGAGTGGTCCCTGAAACTCAAAGAACTGACCTATGTCGTCGCCGAGCCCTATTCTTCCGCCGACTTCCAGCACGGGCCGATCGCCATCGTTTCAGATGGATTTCCGGTCCTCGCAGTCGTGCCGCAGGGGGCGGTATGCGAGGAGGTTTCCTCGATGCTCTCGAATCTGGTCGAGGAGAGAATGGCCGAGCTCGTCGCCGTTTCCAACGATCCAAAAATTCTCGACCTGGCAACAACGGCCATTCCCCTGCCCGATGACCTTCCCGAGTGGATCAGTCCACTGGTCGGCATCGTTCCCGCCCAATTGTTCTGTTATCACCTGACCCGGGCCAAGGGGCACAATACCGAAAAACCTCGCGGCCTCAACAAGGTCACCCGGACCTGGTGAGCCTTGCGGAACGAGGAGTTGACGCATTGAGCCGGTTCACGCTGAAAGCAGGTGCACTGGCGGCAAACCTGAGTCTCGCCCGGAAATGGGCGCCCAACGGCGCCCGTGTCAGGGCAATGGTCAAGGCCAAGGCCTACGGCCACGGGCTGGATCCGTTGATCAACGTCTTTGTGGAGCATTCCGACGAACTCGGCGTCGCCACCCTGGAAGAAGGACTCGAAATCCGGTCCTGCCTGGAGAGAGATTTCCCGATCTTCGTCATGAGCCGTGCCAAGGATTTGGAGCATCCAGCGACCCTCGAAGCTCTCCGACGAGCCTGCCTGGTCCCGGCCATTTCGTCCCTGGACGAGCTCCGGCTGCTTCTCGATCGTCTCGGAACGTCGACCGGCATTCAAATCGAACTCAAACTGGACACCGGGATGGGACGGCTGGGGATTCAGGAAGACGAGGTCCCAGAGCTCCTACCCCTGCTCAACGCGAACCTGAATCTTCAGGTGACGGGCATCCTGACCCACTTTGCCTCCTCGGACGAAGAGGACCTCGAGGCAACCTGGGCTCAGGAGCGGTGTTTCCGGCGCATGGTGGACCAGTTCCCATCGGACGTCGTGAAGGCAGCATCGCTCCATTCGTGCAACAGCGGCGCCCTGATTCAGCGCAGTCTGGGACATCGAGGTATCGCAAAAGCCACCCAGATCGTGCGGCCCGGAGTGATGCTCTACGGGGCCGCCCCGTCATCCTTCCTGCAGAGATCACCCAGCGGTCAACAACTGACACCCGTCGGCCGGTGGACGACCCGGGTGCTCGAGGTGAGAAACGTGCAACCCGGCCGTACCGTTGGCTACGGAGGCGCCTGGAGGGTTGAAGGTGAGAAACCGGCGAGGGTGGCCGTGCTCGCTGTCGGTTATGCCGACGGTTTTCGTCGTGTCCTCGGAAATCGGGGCAGAGTCCTGATTCGAGGGGGATCCTTCCCCGTCATCGGCAGAGTCAGCATGGACCTGATCTCCGTACTCGTCGATGGTCGAATCCGCGTCGGGGACGAAGCCGTGCTCCTGGGCTCCCAAAAGGGAGAATGTGGCGCCGACACCATCTCGGCATGGGAACTATCCTCCCTCTGCGACACCATCCCTTATGAGATCTGGACCAGCATCAGCGGGCGGGTTGATCGGAAAGTCGGACACTAACCCGCCCTTCTCACCGGTGATCTACTGCGGCACGAAATACGCAGCAATCTTC
>JBDLIO010000558.1:0-2909 GCA_039714865.1 Acidobacteriota bacterium
TTCTTTTCATCAGGCGCTGAGGCCCTGAGAATCCTCTACGGAGGGTCGATGAAACCCGGCAACGCCGCCGAGTTGGTCGGCATGCCGGACGTCGACGGAGGGCTGATCGGCGGGGCCAGCCTTGACGTCGGCTCGTTTTCGGCTATCATTCGCGCTTCGGCCGATTGTGCCGGTGGAGATTAATCGTGGGTATTATCTTAGTCATCATCTACATTCTGGTGTGCCTGTTCCTGGTCATGGTTGTGCTTTTGCAGCAGGGCAAGGGCGCCGATCTGGCCGGAGCCTTCGGCGGCGGCGGATCGCAAGCGAGCTTCGGCCCGCGAAGCGCATCCAACATCATGCACCGAATGACGACCATTTCCTTCGTGCTGTTCGTCGTCCTCTCGATGACTTTGGCCATCCTCTCGGGCAAGGCCCGAAAATCAGTGATGGAAAATGTCCAGGAAGCGGCGCCCGTCACGGCGGTTGAGGTCGAGACCAGCGGCTCCGACGGATCGGTGATGGACAGCCCCGCAGATGCACCCGCGGACGATCTCACTGTTGTACCTGAGGCAGCGGATACCGGCGATGCCGACGAGGGCGCACCGGAAAATCCCGCCGATCAGGGCTGAGTCAAAGGATGAATATTTATGCCGAAGTGGCGGAATTGGTAGACGCGCACGGTTGAGGGCCGTGTGGAGCGATCCGTGCCGGTTCGAGTCCGGCCTTCGGCACCATTCAAAAAAAAAAAAGCGCCGGGAAATCCCGGCGCTTTTTTCTTTCAGTCTCCCGGACCTTTGTTTCAGTCTTGGGAACTACCAATGTACTTATAGATCACTGCACCGATCAGCGCACCGACGATTGGCGCCACCCAGAACAGCCAGAGCTGTGAGATTGCCCACCCTCCCGCGAACAGAGCCACGCCCGTGCTTCGTGCAGGATTCACGGATGTATTGGTCACCGGAATGCTGATCAGGTGAATCAGTGTCAAGCAGAGCCCGATGGCGACCGGCGCCAAACCGGCCGGGGCCCTTGAGTCCGTTGCACCAAGAATGACCACGACAAACATCATCGTCATGACAATTTCGCAAACCAGGCACGCGACCAGAGAATAGCCACCCGGTGAATGCGCACCGAAACCATTGGAGGCAAACCCACCGGCGAGGTCAAAACCCGCCTGGCCGCTCGCAATGACATAGAGGACTCCTCCAGCTACCAGCCCACCGACAACCTGGGCGATGATGTAGGGCAGCAATTGGTTTGCCGGAAAACGACCGCCGGCCCACAGGCCGACCGACACCGCCGGATTCAGGTGGCAGCCGGAGATATGGCCGATTGCGAAGGCCATGGTCAGTACCGTCAAACCAAATGCCAGCGCAACCCCGAGGAACCCAATGCCCAGCTCCGGGAAAGCCGCAGCCAGGACCGCACTTCCGCACCCGCCAAGAACCAACCAGAACGTACCGACACCCTCCGCAACATACTTCTTCATCGCTGTCCTCCTTCAAGAGTTGATTGTCACTTCCTAAACTGATGCTGGGCCAATACTACAACAGAACCAAAAGAGCAGCCCAGACGTAGAGCACGCACAGCACAAGAAGGCCGGCCCATCCTTGGCGGGAAAGGGAAATCCGGCGGCGTTCGGCCAAAAATACAATGCCACCGAAGGCAATGACGGCAAGCCCCGCAGCCAGAAGAACCATCAGGACCTGGATCAGAACCTCCAGGCTCAAACCGCCGGCCGGAAGGACCGGCGCCCAGAATGAACCCGCCGCAGCGGCAAATCGAAGGCTTGCGACCGTTGGAATGTTGGCAATTTGATACGCCATCAACGGTCCCCATCCCAGGACAAGCAATGCAAAAGCCACCTGGACGGCCACGCCCGGATTGGCCCGGCTTTCGGCTGCGCTGTTGGATGAAGGGAAGAGCATAGAGGGCAAGACGCGATGGAGAAGAGCGCCGACACCGATGGCGCCGAGACCGGCGACGATCAGGATCGGCGCTTCGGCCAGCCAAGGGAAGTTCTTCGCTGCAAGCAGAACCAGCGTGAGGAAGAAAACGGCCACAGCGAAGGGCGCCAGGCCGGCGCTTGCCGCACTGAGGCGCCACAATCCGACCACGGGAGGCCTCAGTAAGACCCTGGTCGATTCGTGCGGACAGGTCTTGAAGCAGTCAAAACACAACTTGCACTGGTGGCTCTCTGCGGCGTTCAGCGGATGATGGAATACCGAACAACCCGGCACTGATGAGGATCCCTTGTAGCAGTCGTGAGTGGTACACGATGAGGAGCATAGCCCGGGCCGGGCGCTGACCTCGAGAGGCGCCGCCGGGGCCAGGCCAGAGGCGAGGGCGCCCAGCGGACACACGTAGCGACACCACACCTCACGGGAATAGACACCACAGAAGGCCATCGAAGCCAGTACCAGGCCTGAGAGCAACAGTCCCGAGGCCCGCGGATTCTGTCCCATGTGGAAAACAATCTCGAGGGCAATAATCGCAAAGAAACCGATCGTCGCGAGCCAGACGCCGTAGCGTTTGAGCCATGCGGGCGGGGTCAGCCTCAGGCTCGCGAGTCTCTGGCTCCAACGACCTGCCGTCGACAACGGGCACACCGTGCACCAGACGCTTCCCGCCAACAAGAAGAGGCCGAATACAACCGGCTCCCAGAATCCCCAGATGAAAAGATTGGCCATGGTTCCGGTTGGGGTCGACCCGGCTGTGAGACAGAGGATGATGACGCCGAAGAAACTGACGAGGACAATGCCTCTCAATAGGGCAAGCGGCCCCCCGCGAAAGAGCCGCGATCGTCTCAACAGGCGTCTCAGGTCAAGGCCGGATGAGCCCTCTTCGGTGGAGGCGCCACTGAAGAGGTGTTCGGCCCGAATTTCGGAACCGTCGGCACAGAGCGTCGCGACCTCAACAGTCTCACG
>JBDLIO010000559.1:0-2909 GCA_039714865.1 Acidobacteriota bacterium
GAAGCGCGGCATGTACTCGGCGGTGTGGCGGAAGATGTCGCCGATGATGCGAACCGAAGGCGCCGGCGGGTAGATGTAGGTGTTGCGGACCATGAACTCCTTGAGGATGTCGTTCTGGATGGTCCCGGCCAACTGCTCCGGTCGCACGCCCTGCTCTTCGGCTGCGACGATATAGAGCGCGAGAATCGGAAGCACGGCGCCGTTCATGGTCATCGACACAGAGACCTGGTCCAGCGGGATTTCGTCGAACAAGACCCGCATGTCCATGATCGAGTCGATCGCGACCCCGGCCATGCCGACATCACCCCGGACTCGCGGGTTGTCGGAGTCGTAGCCCCTGTGGGTCGCAAGATCGAAGGCGATCGACAGGCCCTTCTGGCCGGCGGCCAGGTTTCGGCGGTAAAATGCGTTGCTCTCCTCTGCCGTGGAGAAGCCCGCATACTGCCGGATTGTCCAGGGTCGGCTGGCATACATCGTCGGGTAGGGGCCACGCACGAAGGGCGGGATGCCCGGCAGTGATTCGAGGTGCTCGAGGCCGATGAGATCGTCTTCGGTATAGACCCTTTTGACGTCGATGCCTTCCGGCGTCGTCCATGCCGGGCCGGGGCCTGGCGCAGCGGCTGGTTTTTGCTTCGTCGAGGCGCCGAGAGCGATTCGTGAAAAATCCGGGATGCGGCTCATGATGCCACCTCCGCCCCGCTCATCAGCCCCTCGAGGACTTCGAGAACATCGCAACCGATGAAGACGAAGTGATCGATGCCGGCCTCACGCCAAAGAGTTTCGTTGTCTCCGGGACGCCCCGCCAGACAGACGGTCGAGGCGCCTGCCTGTTTGAGTGCCGCGGCCAGCGGCGCCGCGCCCTCGGCGTAGAGAGCGTCCGACGAACAGATGCAGGCTACGCCGGCGCCCGAGGAAAGGAAGCTCCGGACGGCAGCCTCGGTGGTGTCGAATCCTCCATCGCTCAAGGCCGCGATGCCGCCCGCCTCGAAGAAGTTCTTGGCGAAGGTGGCTCGGGCCGTATGTTCGGGGATGGGACCGAGACTGGCCAGGAAAACAGTCGGTCGTGAGCCGCGCTCCTCGAAGATGTCGTCCGAGACGTCGCGCAGCCGTTCAAAAGGGGCGGCGTCGCTGATACGGGGCAGGGGTACGGTGCGCGAGGGCCGGCTTTCGTGTCGTAGAGCCTCGGCCAGTTGGCCCATGGTGGCGCCCGCACCGGCGGCCTCGATCGCAGTCTCCATCAGCGAGGCCGTTTCTCCAGCCGCCTCTTTTGCCAGTTGCTCAAGGAGGCCTGCGGTCTCTGCGCCCGGGCTCGGGGATACGATGTGGTCAAGCAGGGCCTTGATGTCAGGTGTATCCCGTGTGACTGGGGCCTCGGCCAGATTGGGCCAGGTGCTGACGCCGGTGACCGGCGCCTTGCGACGGGCGACCTGGCGGCGGGCCCGGTCGGCGGCCGGCGCCAGGAGGCGTGTCAGTCCGTCGTCGGCGACCAGGCGTCTCATGCCGCCCAGGTTTTCGATCTCTTGGAAGAGGGTCCAGGCGGCCTGGGCGAGGTCCTCGGTCAGGTGCTCGATGAACCACGAGCCTCCACCCGGGTCGACGACCTGGTCGAGCCGGCACTCTTCACGGCATATGGTCTGGGTATTGAGGGCTATTCGGCGAGCCAATGGATCCGATGGGCCTACCGGAGAGTCGAAGGGCAGAGTGGTCACGGTGTCGGCGCCACCGACCGTCGTCGCGAAGGCGCCCACTGTGACCCGAAGGAGATTGACCCAGGGATCCCTGCTGGTCAGGTTTCTCGTCGACGACACGCTGTGAATCACAGCGGCCGCTTCGGGGCCATCGACTCCACACGACGCAGCGGCCTGGGCCCAGATCCGTCTGAAGGCCCGGAGCTTTGCAGCCTCCGTGAAGAAATCCCGCCCTGTGGCGAAGAGGAATTTGATCTGCCGGCAGGCCGCTTCGGGTTCGAGCCCTCCGCGTTCCAGTGTGCGCAGCAAGTCGATCCCGGTTGCTAAAGCGAGGGCCAATTCTTGAACCGGTGTCGCGCCGGCCGCGTGGTAGGGCAGGGTGGAGACCGACAGGGCCCTGATGCCGGGCGCGTTTTCGAGGCACCAGGCAGCCAGGGGGGTCATCAAGGCAAAGGACCGGTCGAGGCCGCATACCAGGGTCCCGTCACCGACCAGAGCCCCCAGGGGGTCGAGATTGAACGAGCCGTGCACGGAGCCCGGGTTGATCTCTCGACGGCGGAGGGTGGCGATGAAGGCGGCTGCGGTCCCGAAGGCGTTGCCCCCGGCTTCCAGGTGAATGGGCGTCGCCGGGAGATCGATTCCGTCGAAGAGGCGCTCGAGGTCGTCGGTGGTCTCCACGATGACGCCGTCTCCGTTCCACTGTGAGGCTTCGGGCGATCTCGGGTCGATGCCGCATCGAACGCCGCCCGAAAATCGGACCCAGACCGAGTGAGCCCCCCGCTTCGTTTCTTCGGCGATCTGCCGGGCGGCGATATTGATATCGGGGTGGACGACCAGGGCGCAGGTGTCCCTTGATCGGCGGTTGTCATCGGGGAAGGCGCCGCCTCGGGTGAAGGGGAAAACACCGGGAAGACCAGGGTCGCCGCCCCGGTCTGCCGTGGTGTAGAGCACCTTGGCGTCGACGCCGTCATCCACCGGGGTCGTCAGGGACTCGAGTTTCCGCCCCTTGAGGCTGGTTTCTGCAATGGCCCGCCATTCTTCAAGCGACGGGGTCGGGAAGTCGGCACCCAGGGAAAAGGGGCCGCTGAACGTTTTGGAAGAGGGTTGATCAGTCATCTTTCCTCCAGCTGCGGCGGTCATCCTACTCCGATTGCTGTGGTTCGTCACCCGATTTCGGGCGAGGCGTCGAGTTGTGCCGGTCGCTGGTCCCGAGTCCGAGCC
>JBDLIO010000560.1:0-2909 GCA_039714865.1 Acidobacteriota bacterium
TGGCTTGTTGATGGTCTGCCCGGTGAAGAAAGCCGTACCCGGCACGCGCCGTCCGAGAGGGGCGCTCGTGTCTGCCGACGGAGTCGATGCCGACGCTCAATCCGGAGAGCGCCCCATACCCTCGGACGGGAGGTGCCGCTCTTTTCCCGTGGTCCTCACGCGAACCACCCGATACTGGAGTTGCCCGGTTCGAACTTCCGCTCTCGCGCCAGGGAGGTGACCCGCACCAGAAGTTCGAGACTCGGCACGCTCTACCCCGAAAGAGCCGTCTGCGGTTGTAGGATGGGCTGTATGAGGAAAAGGAAATCACTATCCCTCGTCCTGCTTCCAGCTCAACCGTTCAGGGCCTCTTCAATCGCCTCCTGGAGCTGTCGAGCACTCACCGGCTTGGGGAGATAGCCGTCCATCCCTGCGGCCAGGAATCTCTCCCTGTCACCCTTCATCGCATGGGCGGTCATGGCGATGATCGGGATGCGGCCCTTCTCCTTCTCTCTGATCCTTGCGGTTACCTCTTTGCCGTCCATTTCGGGCATCTGGATGTCCATGAGGATGACGTCGAACGCCTGACACCCCGAGATGGCGAGGGCTTCCTTGCCGCCCCCTGCCACGACCGCCTCGTGACCGAGCTTCTTCAGGAGGGCGCACGCCACCATCTGGTTGACGGGATTGTCCTCGACCAGCAGGATCTGGAGCTTGCGGGGCTTCTGGATTGGCGTCGTCGTGGTGTCTTCATGGGCAGGGTCTTCCGTGGTGCCAAAGTGGGCGGTGAAACGGAAAGTGGACCCCTCGCCCTCCCTGCTCTCGACCGTTATCTTCCCCCCCATCAACTCGGTGAGCTGCTGCGAGATCATCAGGCCGAGCCCTGTGCCTCCGTGCTTACGGGAACTCGAGCCGTCGATCTGGGAGAAGGGTTTGAACAGGCGATCTATGTGATTCGCGGGAATGCCAACTCCGGTGTCGGTGACGGCGAAGCGAACTGCGGTGGTGGTTTCGCTCGCCTCGTCAAGGTCAACGGAGATCGCGACACTGCCGTCATCGGTGAACTTGACGGCGTTGCCGGCGAGGTTCAGGAGCACCTGTCGCAAGCGGCCGGGATCGCCGCGCAGGAAGGCGGGAAGCTGTTCGTCAACCCGGGCGGTGAAGTCGATACCCTTCTCCTTGGCCGTCAACGACAGCATACTCACGACCGTGTCGACCACCTCCCTGAGCTCGAAGTTGACATCCTCGAACTGAAGCTCTCCCGCGTCGATCTTCGAGTAGTCGAGGATGTCGTTGATGACGGACAACAGACCACGGCCGCAGGATTGGATGGACTCGACGAACGGGCGCTGTTTCTCGTCCAGATTGGTTCCCAGGAGGAGCTCGGCCAGACCGAGCACTCCGGCCATCGGTGTCCGGATTTCGTGGCTCATGTTGGCCAGGAACTGCCCCTTTGCCTGGCTGGCTGCTTCTGCGGCATCTTTCTCGAGGACGAGCTGCCGCGCTTGCTCGCGCTCCTCATCCGCCTGCTTCCGTGCGGTGATGTCGCGGATGAAGAGGATGATCTCCTCGCCGGCCGAGCCTTCGAAGGGGCTCGCTCCGATCTCCACGGGGAACTCGTTGCCGTCGGCCCGTTTGCCGACGCCCTCGATCCCCGATCCGAAGGGGCGATGGCTGGGATGGGAGAGATACTCGGTCCGGTGGCCGAGCTGGGCGCTGCGGAAAAGGTCGGGCAGCAGGATCTCAACGCTCTTTCCAACCACCTCTTCACGGCTGCGGCCGAACAGCTCCTCGACCTTTTTGTTGGCCACCACCACTCGGCCCCGGCCGTTGATGCCAACCACACCATCCGGGTTGAGTTCCAGCAGCGACGACAGGGTCTTCTCCAAGGGTTGCTCGGTACGGCGCGAGCGGCCGGAGCCTCCGGCGGCAGGGTGTCGCGCCAGCCAGGCCATCCCCCAGACTGCGGCCACGGCCACGCCTACGAGTGCCAGCCGTGTGACGGGACGGCCGAGGGGTGCCAACGCCCACATTGCCGCGAGCAGGACGGTGGCTGCGATGGCGATCCACAGAATGGGGCGGTGCGAACGCATGATCACCCTATTCTAACCTGCATTTTTCGCCGGCTTGCTGCTACGGGGTGCTGGGCACAACATCCTGTGGTGTGTTGGCATCCGGTTCTGTCAGGGTGACTCGGGTCTCGACCGTATGGAGCCGGCCCGTTCTTCCAACTCGGCGGCCTCGTCAACCCGTCCCTGTTCCCGCATCAGCTCGGCGTAATTGTGGAGCGTTTCGGCCAGCTCGGGCTGGTCCAGACCGGCGTTCTCCTGGATCGCGAGGGCCCGCAGGAGCAGGTTCTCCGCGGTTTCGGCATCACCCTGCAGCCGGCGGAGCCGAGCGAGGTCGTTCAAGATCGAGGCAACGCTGAGGTGGCCGGGTCCCAAGGCGGCCTCCGTGATGGCAAGGGAGCGTGTGTAGAGCGGTTCCGCCCCGGAATGGCGGCCCTGATCCCTGTACACGTTCGCCAGTGCGTGCAGGACCAGGGCGTAATCGGGGTGGTCGTCGCCGAGCTGTTTTTTTCGGATTTCCCGGGCGCGCAGGTAGTAGGTTTCAGACTCGGCCCAGCGCCGGAGACGGGCATTCAACAGCCCGAGGTTGAAACAGCCCGTCGCCACATACGGGTGATCCGGCCCGAGTTGCTTCTCCCAGATGGCTGCGGCCCGAATGAAGAGCGGCTCGGCCTCGGCAGGACGGCCGAGCTCATCGTAGAGGTTCGCCAAGTTGTTCAGGCTGCTCGCGGTCTGGAGGTGTTCCGGCCCCAGATCCTTTTCTCGCGCCGACAAGGCCTGTCGGATCATCGACTCTGCTTCGTCGTACCTGCCGAGCCTTCGGTACAGAGACCCGAGGTTGTTACGAATGGACGCCAGATT
>JBDLIO010000561.1:0-2907 GCA_039714865.1 Acidobacteriota bacterium
TCGTGCCCTTCGTGTCTTCGTGGTTCAACCCTGTCTTCTCTGCGTCCTGGCCCCTTTGCGCCTTTGCGTTTCTCCTGGTCCCGGTTTCGCTTCCGGTCCCGTCCGTGTCCAACCGGGCATGGACCATCATTTCACGACACAGCTCCGCCGAACTCCCTCCGGACCCCGGTACACTGGGAGGATGAATGACACCATCAATACACCACGCCGGCGTCTTCTGGGATTGAGCCTGATTCCGATCGTCTTGGCCGCTCTGATCGGCGGCTCGGTAGCCCTGGGGGGGCCCGACCCCACCACCGGGCCTCCGGCCACAGTGACCCCGGCGCCTGAGGAGGCCCCATTGAACTGGAAGAGTGTCGACCGTTTGATCGCTGACCAGAAATTCCAGGCCGCATTGGATATGGTCACACAACTCCGGGACCAGGCAACAGCCGAAAAGAACACCGAAGATTGGACCCGTGCCCTGGTCGAAGCGACCCAACTCCGGGTCGCGCTGCACGGCTACGAGACGGCCGTCAAGGAACTGCTGGAGAACCCCTGGCCCGAAGATCCCACCTCGCGCGCGATCCTCGACCTCTACACGGCCCAGGCCATGGTCACCTACGCCCAGCAGTACTCGTGGGAAGTTCGGGAAAGGGAACGCATCATCTCGGACGACCAGGTCGATCTCAAGCGATGGACCCACGACCAGATCGTCGCGGCGGCCCACCAAGCCTACGGCCGAATGTGGGCCCAGCGCGACGACTGGGGCGACGGACCCCTGGGAGATTTCTCTCGCTACTTGTTCCAAAACAGCTACCCGCCCCGGATTCGAGGGACCCTCCGCGATGCGATCTCCTACCTCTGGGTTGATTTATTGGAAGATTCGTCGCTGTGGCGCCCCGAAGACGAGTCCGAGATTTACCGGCTGGATCTCGAAGCCCTGGCCGAGGGGAACCCCCGCTTGAACGCCGACCAAATGGCCGACACGGCGATCCACCCCCTCGAACGCATGGCAGCCATTCTCGGTGATCTGGAGCGATGGCACCAGGGGGCGGACAGAACCGAGGCGGCGCTCGAGGCGCGGCTGAGCCGCGTGCGACGCCTGCACTCTGCGGTCGAGGATTCCGAAGACGAAGTCACGTTGAGACAAGGTCTGCAATCGACGTTGCAGGACATCGATCCCCAACTGGAATGGTGGGCCATGGGACAAGCCACGGTCGCCGGCTTTGAGCAGCAGGAAGAAACGCCAGACGCCCTGATCCGGGCCAGGGAAACCGCCCTCAGCGGACTCGAACGGCACAGTGCCGGCGTTGCCGCCCAGGCCTGCCGCCACATCGTCGCCGAGATCGAGGCCCCACGGTACTCGGTCGGGGCGATGTCGAACGACGGGGTGGGGCGCCGTTCGATCCGGGTGAACCACCGGAACATGAACACCCTCTTCTTCCGCGCCTACGAACTCGACCTTGAAGAAATCATCAGATCGGGCAAGGACTACAATTTGCTGCCGGGTCACCGGGAAGTACCCACCTACCTCGCCCATCGCTCTCCCGTCGCCCAGTGGTCCGTCGATTTGCCGCCGACCACCGACTACCGGGACCACCACACCGACGTCGTGCCGCCCCTCAATTCAAAGGGCGCCTACCTGGTCATCGCCTCAGCCCGTGAGGACTTCAAAGCCCACGCCAACCGGCGTCTGGCCTTCAATTTCATCATCTCCGACCTGGTCCTCATCCGCCGTCCTCTTGAGGGACGTTGGGAGATCACCGCCCGGCACGGCTTCTCGGGCGATGCCCTGCCCGATGTTGAAATGGACCTTTACCGGGCCGATTGGCGCAAGGGCCACCGGCGAATCGCAACCTACCGGACCGCCTCCGACGGCCGGGTGACGATCGACCTTGACGACCGCTCCCACCGCTACTACCTGCTCGCTCGCCACGGCGAGGATCTCGACCTCGACGGGCCGTTGTCCCCAACCTATGACAGTGAACCCGGTCATACAAAAGCCGCTTTGCTCTACACCGACCGCAGTGTCTACCGGCCTCAGCAGACAATTCACTGGAAGGTCCTGCCCTTCTCCGGTGGTGGAGAAGACCACCAATACGAAACCCTGCCGAATACACAGACGACCGTCACATTGAAAGACGGCAACCGTGAAGAAGTCGCCTCACAGACCGTGACGACCAACAATTTCGGATCGGCCTCCGGCTCATTCGAAATCCCGGCCGGGCGCATGCTGGGCCAATGGTCTCTGGAAACCTCGGTGGGCTACTCCTCAACCTCGATCAGGGTCGAGGAGTACAAGCGCCCAACCTTCACCGTCGAGATCACCGACCCGGCCGAGGCCCTGCGCCTCAACCGGCCGGCCGTCCTGTCGGGTCAGGTCGATTATTACTTCGGCCTGCCCGTGGCCGAGGGTGACATCCGATGGAAAGTGACCCGGGAACCGGTCTATCCCCGATGGTGGTCCTGGTGGCGACCGTGGCCGGTCGCTCCGTCCAGGGTTGTTGCCTCCGGCGACGGACGCATCGAGGCCGACGGCTCCTTCGAAATCGCCTTCACACCCGAAGCCGACGAGAGAGAGGCCGAACGAGGCGTCACCTACCGCTTCCGGCTGACGGTCGATGCCACCGACCCCGGCGGCGAAACCCGGTCGGCCGACCGCTCTTTCCGCCTGGGATTCACCGCGGTCGAGGCGACGATCGACCTCGGGGGCGGCTTTGTGCCGTCTCATCAGGCCCATGAAATTTCGATCCTCCGGACCGATCTCGACGCCATACCCCGCCCGGGCTCGGGAACCTGGCGCCTGGTCGGCCTGGCAAACCCACCACAGACCTTGACGCCTGCCCAGGAACCCGTCGCCGTCGACGAAGAGAACCCCCACCAAATCGAGGGAGACCGGACCAGACCCCGGTGGAATACGAGTTA
>JBDLIO010000562.1:0-2906 GCA_039714865.1 Acidobacteriota bacterium
CCCACCATGTTTTCCGTCACGAAGACGGGCACGAATTTGTGACCGTTGTGAACAGCGATGGTGCACCCCACCATGATCGGGGTGATCGTCGAACGACGAGACCACGTCTTGATGACCCTTCGGTCGTCAGCCGAGGTCACGGCTTCGATCTTCTTCATCAGATGATCGTCAATGAACGGGCCTTTTCGGATTGATCGAGCCATCTTTCTCTCCCTACTTCTTCCGACGCGAAACGATCAGACGGTCCGAAGACTTCCGACCACGCGTCTTGGCGCCCTTGGTGGGCTTGCCCCAGGGCGTCACCGGATGGCGGCCCTTGTTTCGGCCCTCGCCACCTCCGTGCGGGTGATCCACCGGGTTCATTGCGGTTCCACGGGTCTGAGGACGGATGCCCTTCCAACGGGAACGTCCAGCCTTACCAATCGACAGATTCGACTGTTCGGAGTTCCCCACCTGGCCGATGGTGGCCATGCAGGAGGCCAGGACCATCCGCATTTCTCCAGAGGGCATGCGAAGGGTGGCGTACTTGCCCTCTTTGGCCATGATCTGAGCCGACGCGCCGGCGGAACGGACCATCTGGCCCCCCTTGCCGGGCTTCAGTTCCACGTTGTGGACCTGCGTTCCCAGAGGGATACTCCGCAGAGGCATGGCGTTGCCCAGCCTGACGTCAACTTTCTCGCCGGCAAGCACCATGTCGCCGACCTTGACTCCTTCGGGAGCAAGGATGTAGCGCTTCTCGCCATCGAGATAATGCAGCAAGGCGATGAAGGCTGTGCGATTGGGGTCGTACTCGACCGTCGCAACCTTGGCGGGAACGTCAAACTTGTCCCGCTTGAAGTCGATGACCCGGTAGCGCCGCTTGTGGCCGCCGCCCCGATGGCGCGACGTAATGTGGCCGTCACTGTTGCGACCGGAGGATCGCTTCTTGCCCTTTGTCAGTTTTTTCAACGGGGTCGATGTCGTCAGCTCTGAAAAGTCCAACGAGGTGACGAATCGGCGTCCCGGGGATGTCGGTTTGTAATTGCGAATACCCATACTCGACTCCTCAGATGGCTTCGAAGAACTCAGGCGTCGTTTCGCCGTCGGCCAATTTGACGTAGGCCTTGCGAACCGTCTTTCGATGACTGACGACTCGGCCGTAGCGAAGTTGAGGCTTGCCCTTCCGGTTGACGATCCGAACGCCGGAGACCCTGACGTCGAAGAGATCTTCGACGGCATTCCGTACCTGGATCTTGTTGGCACGGCGGTCAACCTCGAAACAGATAGTGTTCTCACGCTCCTGCATCAAGGTGGTCTTTTCGGTAATGATCGGCCGCAAGATGATCTCGCGCGATTTCATGAGAGCACCTCCACGATGGAGCGAACCGATCCTTCGGAAGCCACGATCCACCGGTGGTTGAGTACCTCGTACGCATTGAGAGACCTTGCATCGATCATCTTCAATTCCGGACGATTCCGGCTGGCGAGGTCCAAGTTGATGTTCTCGAGACCGTCGACCAGCAGGACCTTCTCGCCCTGAATGCCGAGGTTCTCCAGCTGCTTCATGAAGTCCTTGGTCTTCGGCCCATCGAGATTCATGGTGTCGAGGACGAGGATCCGGCCTTCGGCAAGCCGCTGACTCAAAACACCCCTGAGTGCCGCCCGTCGGGCCTTCTTGTTGACCTTCATGACGTAGGAACGAGGCCGCGGCCCGTGAACGATGCCACCGGAACGCCACAGGGGAGAGCGGCGATGTCCGGCCCGCGCCCGCCCGGTGTGTTTCTGCTTCCAGGGCTTGGCGCCGGTCCCGGCGACCTCTCCGCGCTCCTTGGTTTTGTGGGTTCCGCGACGGCGACTGGCAAGGTAGGCCCTGACGACCTCCCAGACCAGGTGCTCGTTGACCTCACGATCGAAGACGCCTTCGGGCACCTCGATCTCACCGACGACCTTGTTGGTCCAGTTTTTCAGTTCAATCTTCATAACGCCCCCTCACCCCTGAACCTTGACGATGCGGATGTAGGAGTTCCTGGCGCCGGGTACGCCACCCTTGAGGAACAGGAGGTTTCGGTCGAGATCGACCTTGACCACCTTGACGTTCTTCACGGTGATCTTCTTGTTACCCATCTGGCCGGGCATCTTCACGCCCTTGAACACCTTGGACGGCCACGCCGACTGCCCGATCGAACCGGGCTTCCGGTGCCAACCGGAACCATGGCTGGCTCGACCGCCATGGTGACCGTGGCGCTTCATCACGCCTTGAAAACCGCGTCCCTTGGACTTCGCAACGACGTTGACCTCTTCATCAACCGAGAAGATGTCCGCCAGTACAGAGTCACCAGGTTTGCACTCGTCATCGCCATCCAGGGGAACCTCACCCAGCATTCGGGTCGGGGGAATGCCCGCGTCCTTGAAATGCCCCACAATCGGCTTGGAGGCATTACGGCGCGGCGACTTCTCCACCAGCCCGATCTGGGCGGCTTCGTAGCCATCCTTTTCGGCGTCCTTGATTTGCACCACGACACACGGCCCAGCCTCGACGACTGTGACCGGCACAACCTGCCCGTCGTCATCGAAGATCTGGGTCATGCCCACTTTCTTTCCGAGGATTCCGCGTATCATCTCCGGCCTCCCCTTAAGCCCCGTAGGCTTTAATCTCGACGTCCACCCCAGCCGGCAATTCCAGCTTCATCAGGGCGTCGATGGTCTGTTGGGTCGGCTCGAGAATGTCCAGCAACCTCTTGTGCGTGCGGATTTCGAACTGCTCACGACTCTTCTTGTTCACATGAGGCGAACGCAGCACGGTGAATCGCTGAATGTGGGTCGGCAACGGAATAGGTCCGGCGATTCGGGCGCCGGTCCGTTGCGCTGTGTCGACGATCTCTGTCGCCGACTGATCCAGCAACCGATAGTCGTAGGCTTTCAGGCGA
>JBDLIO010000563.1:0-2901 GCA_039714865.1 Acidobacteriota bacterium
CGATCTTGAGGCCCGACAGGCCGAGGAGAAGCTGGGCATGGTCGAAGGCCTTTTTTCGGTCCTGCTGGGCTCCCGCAGCCTCCGCTCGGCCGCCGGCAAAGCGACCTCAAAACTCAAGACCACGGCGGGGAAAAGGCGGATGCGCCAGAAGGCCGAAGCCTCGGTTCAAGAGTCCGAACACGAAATCGAACGACTCGAGCACCAACTGGAGGATCTCGCCGCCGAAATGCAGGACGAAATCAAAAACATCGCCGCCGCGTCGGATGAGATAGCGAACACCATTGAAGAGGTCGCCGTTCGCGCAAAACAGGCGGATGTGACCGTCAAGGAGATCAGTTTGGTGTGGGGGATCTGACCCTCAATCCGAAACCCACTTCGGCAGTTTCTCGCCGATGATCGGGATCCGGTCGCTGCTGGAAACACCGTTCCTTGAGCTGACGATCCTCTGTACCGCCTCGACCACTTCCGGGTCGAACTGCTTCCCGGCCTCGGCCTGCAGTTCCTCCAGCGCAATCTCCGACGACTGGGCCTTTCGGTAGGGTCGATCGCTGGTGATGGCGTCCCATGTGTCGACGACGGCGATAATTCGCGCCTCCAACGGGATCTCCTCACCCTTCAGGCCGAAATACCCGGGATACTTGAGGGTCCTGGCATCGGTGCCGCCGTCCCAGCGCTCCTGGTGGTAGCGGATAAACGGAATCGCGGGCCCCAAGATATCGACACTTTCGATGATCTCCACTCCAACGGTGACATGGCGCTCAATGAGCTCCCGTTCCTCCAGGGAAAGAGGGCCCGCCTTGTTGAGAATATTCTCAGGAACCCCGATCTTCCCAACATCATGAAGGAGTGCAGCGAAGCGCAACATCTCCAGCCTCGGTCCTACCAAACCCATCTCTTTCCCGACGGCCACAGCCAATCTGGCGACCCGTTGTACGTGCCCCTGGGTCAACGGGTCCTTGGCCTCGACGGCTGCCGCAAGAGCGGTGACGACCCGTTCGAAATTCTCCTGCAACAGCCTGCGGTGCTCATCCAATTCCCGCACCAGGCTGTCGGCCCTCCCCCAAGCCAGACCAACAACCAAGGCAGCACCAACGAAGACCAACAGGTTCAGATAGCTCGAGAACAACTCTGCGAAAAGCCCCATGCCTTCCTGGTGCCCCTGAATCCGAACGACCTGAACAACGTAGGCCATTCCCGCAAGGGCGTTAATCTGAAGGGCTGCTCCGACCCCTCCCCTGACCGCCGCCCACAGGATGGGGATCAATAACAACGCGGCGATCCAGTGCACCCCGAAAAGAGCGTATCGAAGGGTCAGTTCCATTGCAATCAGGATGGTCACGATCATCATGATCGGCTTTGCGACGGTGGCCGGGGATCCTATCCAACCCCGGTAAAGGCGAACGAATTCTTCAACCAGAACGAGATCCGGCCGTAAAGCCAAGATGACAGGCACCGCCAACACCATGACAGCGATCAGATCACCGAGGAACCAGCCGGAAAAGGAAACGAAAGCCTGTCCGGAACTCAACTGCGGTTGGCTCAACAGAATCAAGGCAGGCAGGGCCACCAGAGCCGAGACCAGTGTCGGCAAAATGGCAACAGCTCCCACAAAGTGGATGCACCGAAACTCGCTTCCCCGCGGCCTGCCGGCCCACAATGCGGGGATCACGGCCTGTAGAGTTGCAGCGAATGCAAAGAATACGATGCGGCCCGGTGTCGTCGACAGCCCCCACGGGGTCAGGCAATAGCCGATGAAAACCGCACCGACACCCCACCACCTGAGAAAAAGTCCCGCGAGGACCGCGACCGCCGAGGCCGGGAAGATCAGGGCGACGCCGCCCGCCACCTCGAATACACTTCCCGCTCTATTGAGCGTCGCGACACCCGCGGTCGTGGCAACCACTCCCAGCAGGAGAATGAGAATTCTCTGGGATCCAACGCCGATCCAATGCCGGGCGATCTCCTGAGAAACGGATGTGGTGTTCGGTTGGGGGTTCATGCTGTCGACCTGCACCGAGCATACCATTGCCTTCCCGGTTGATGTAACTCTTACTAAGAATGGCTCTTAATAGAAAGAAATAATCGACCAATATGACTGTTTCCCCAGATTCGGCCGCTACGGGAACCCCTCAGGCCCCCGCTGTGACGCACGATACTGAGATCAGCGATCATTGTCGATATCATTATCGAGAGTTCGGCGCCATCAAAAAACCAGCGGAGGTCTTATAAGAGGCGAGAAAACCACCAGGCTCGACCGTCGAGAGCTTTTACGGAAGACCGGATCTCCTCTCCGCAATGCAGCCATGGCTGTGTCGGCCGAATCACACCTTGGACGGCCTCACACCTGTCATGCGGAGGTAAGGGCGCAGGCGGCCTTCAAAAGCCTTGCCACCGGATTACTCTGCCGACGGATCAACCATTTTTGCTGATGGCTTCGAAAGCGCCGACACCTCGAGGTCGTCGTCGGTCACGGATTGAGAGAGAAAATGGAGTCTCTCATCGCTGCACAAAATCCGGAGTGGAAGGACCTGGCGATCAGTTGGCTGGGAGGCTGGTGATATTGGCTGGGGAGATCCCTCCACTCGGTCGCTCCGCTCCCTCGGTCGGGATGACAGGGAAATGGGCAAGCCCCACATCTCTGTCATTCCGACCGAGCGGAGCGAGTGGAGGAATCTCACCGACTCACCCGCGCCCGGTTCCACGACCGCGTCTATCCCAAAAACACCGTCGCCCCCTTCAACCAGTTAGAATCACCCGGTGGAAAAACCATCGTCGACCGGTCTGAGGCGAAGCCTCGTAGAGGCAACTGCCCTCTTGGGGGCGTTCGTCATCGACCAGTGGTTTTTGAGGGGGCTCTCCAACCCCCTGTTCGAGCTTCCGGCCTTTGGGGTTGTGGCAGCG
>JBDLIO010000564.1:0-2901 GCA_039714865.1 Acidobacteriota bacterium
CTGCACTGCAGTACCCGGAGGTCGCAGTCGCCGCTATCGTCCTGGACGGGCAGTCCCACGGGGAATCTGCGGTTGAGATCAACGATGGCTTCCGTACGCCGCTGATGATCGGGGGGGCTGAGCGCGGGTGGGTTGAGGTGGCCTACACCGAGAATCGGCCTCGGCTGGGGGATTCCGCTTTCCAGCCGGAGGAAGTTGAACTGCTGGCCACGGTTGCGCGACAGATTGCCGGCCTGGTCGAGCGGCGGGAGAATCGTGCGGAGCGGGAGAAGCTGGAGCGCCGACTTCGCCACGCCGATCGCCTGGCGACGATCGGAACGCTATCCGCCGGCGTGGCGCACGAGTTGAACGAGCCACTCGGAGCGGTCCTTGGGTTCGCCCAACTGGCCTCGGACCATCCGGACGTGCCAGAGGCGGTTGCGGGAGACCTGAAGAAAATCGAGGACGCCGCCCTCCATGCCCGGGAGATCGTTCGCCAGTTGATGCTTTTTGCCCGGCGGGATCCACCGTTGACGCAGCCGACCGAGTGGGAAGCGGTCGTCACGGCGGCCTTGGGACTGACGGCTGTCAGATGCAGCGATGCCGGTGTTGTCGTTGCCCAAGAGCGATGCTGCGACGGTATTTTCGTTGACGCCGATCCCGCCCGCCTTCAGCAGGTGGTCGTCAATCTGATCGTCAACGCGGTCCAGGCCATGCCCGGCGGCGGTACGCTGACCGTCAGAACACGGGCCGAGGGTCACGATGCCGTCCTGGAGGTTGAGGACACGGGTGTCGGCATGGACGAGCGGGTCCGTGAAAGGGTCTTCGTGCCCTTTTTTACGACCAAGGATGTCAACGAGGGGACCGGCCTGGGCCTGGCGGTCGTACACGGCATCGTGACGGCTCACGAGGGCAGCATCCGTGTCGACAGTTCCCCCGGCGAAGGATCCCGCTTTGAGGTGCGCCTGCCGCAATCCGGCCAGGCGGGACCCGGTGGGCGGTGATCGGCTCAGCCGGATACATTACGCCTGAGACAGCCACTTCGGTAGAATCTTTGAGAGCGAGCATCGGAAAGGAGGTCTCGGAGTGGCTGATGGCGCGAAGATTCTGGTCGTCGACGATTCTCCGGCGACCCTCGAGGTGGTCGGACGCATCCTGAGGCAGAGCGGCCACTCGGTGGAGACCGCACCTGATGTGCCCGGAGCCGTCGGTCGATTGCAGGGGGGGCCTCCGGATCTGGTAATTACCGACTTGCGCATGCCCGGGGCGGACGGCCTGGACCTCGTCCGGCATGTCAGGGAAAACTTCCCCGGAACGGCGGTTGTGATGCTGACCGGCTTTCCATCGATCGAAGGGGCGGTCGAGGCGGTCAAGGGTGGCGCCGAGGCCTATCTGACCAAACCCTTCACCCAGGCGGAGCTGCTGGACACCGTTGCCACGGTGCTGCAGGCCTTCGAAGGCCGAAGGCCCCAGGGTCAAGGGACCGCGACCGCCCTGCCGCTGGTCGGCCGATCCGAGGCCGTTCGGGAGCTTCGGGCGGCGGTCGAAGTCGGTGCCACAGGAACGAACCCCGTTTTGATAGAAGCGCCGGTCGGTTCCGGGGGCGAAGCCGTGGCCAGGGCCATTCATGACGGAAGTGCCCGTTCGGAGTTCGTCTTTGCCACCATCGATTGCGAGTTGTTGGCCGACCCGTGCCGGGAACTTTTCGGTTCGGGCAACGAAGCCTCCATTGTCGAAGGCTGTGACGGTGGGACCCTGGTATTGAAAGGACCCGAGGCGCTGGATGCCGCCGGGCAGATTCATCTGATGCGGTTGTTCCAGGAACGCCGGTGTTTTCCGGTCGGCGGCGGCCGGGGTCGACCGGTCGACGTCCGGGTTGTGGCCCTGAGTGCGAGGGATCTCGAGCGCCAGGCCGGGACCGGGCACCTGCGCCGGGATCTCCTGGAGCGTCTGTCGGAGCAACGGATTCGACTGACTGCGCTGGATTCGCGGAAGGAGGATGTCGTCGACCTCGTTCACGAAATCGCCTCGCGGGAATGTGCCCTCCTCGGATGTGCGCCGGCAGCGTGGTCCGATCGAGCCCTCGACGCACTGCTCGAGGCGCCGTGGCCGGGGGACCTGGCGATGTTGATGTCGGTCGTTCGCGGGTCGGTCGCTCGAGTGGCCGGCCGTGCGGTGGAGGTGGCGGATCTGCCCGCGCCTCTTCGTTTCGACGCCTCGGTGGTTGCAGGGGAAATACCAACACTCAGGGAGTTCGAGGCAGCCCATATTCGATCCGTGCTCGAAAAAGTCGGGGGCAACAAGACCGAGGCTGCTCGGATGTTGGGAATCGACCGGAAAACACTGAGGTCCAAGGTAGAGTCGTAACATGACGTGGAAAATCGGGACTTGGGCCGGAGTCACGATCGCCATCGCTGTCTGCGTGATCGCGGCGACCCCTGAAGCTCCGGAGGGTGGCTGGGTCGGGATGACTCTGCAAAGCGTTCTTTCCACGTTGAATGAGCAGGGCGTGCCCGTTGTGTTCAGCACCGCGCTGGTCTTGCCGGAGATGCGGGTGGGCAGAGAACCCGAATCGGGTGAGACGAAAGGGTTTCTGGTAGAAATCCTCGAACCCCACGGACTGGGGATCCAGGAGGGGCCGGGCGGACGGCTGGTGGTCGTCAAGGCGCCTGAGAAACGTCCGTTCGGGGGCATTCGGGGCCGGATCACCCTTGAAGGAGAGCTGGTGCCGCTGCCCCGGGTGCGGGTCGAAATTGTCGGCACTGATGCCCAGGCGCACCCGGACGAGGAGGGATGGTTCGAGTTGTCCCAAGTTCCCGTCGGGCGCCACAATGTAGTGGCCAGAGGCGCCGGGACCGTGCCGCAGCTGATCGAAGGCGTTGTCGTTGATGAGGGGAAGACCGCACGAATCGATTTTGATCT
>JBDLIO010000565.1:0-2899 GCA_039714865.1 Acidobacteriota bacterium
CGAATGATATCCGCGGCAGGTACGGCTCCATCCTGTAGCGAATTGGCTCGCCGTACCGATCGACCGGCGGGATAATGTACGGGGCGCCCTGAGAGGTACTGTACTGGGAGAACTCGAAGGCGCCCCGGTCCTCGATCGCTCCTGTGCCGCGCGTGCCCTGTACCGGATTCTCCATCAGGAGGCGCCAAATCAGCCGGCGCGGTTCCTCGCCGCCGGCGCTGACCTCGATCGGAGGCAATGCTGCCATTGGCGGCTCGAAGGCATTCGAGGAGACTTCTGCCGCAGTCCAATCGGTGCTTTGCGGGAAGCCCCCGAGATTGGCAAAGAAGAACGGCCGATAGAGACCCGGCTGGAGGTCTGCCGGGAGCTCACCCCTTATCTCCAGCTGGGCCTGCACCGAGTGCTCTCCACTGCTCGTGAACTCGGTAACGGCAAAGAAGATCCCGGTGGTCCGTCCAGGCCCGGGAAACCCCTGAATTGGGAAGCCCGTCGGAGTGAGCCAGGTAGACATGCCAAAGCCGTTGCCGGCCACAGGACGCCCGTCCCCGTCGGAGAGCATCCACAAACCGATTTCTCCCGAGAACAAGAGGTCGTCGAGCTCGGTCGAGGAGTCGATGGCCGGTCCGTACACCCGAAGGGTGCCATCGATGGTGATCTGATCTCCAGGATTGAGGACCCCCAAGGGACCGAGGCTCCCGCTGAGCACGTAGCCGGTACTGACCCAGTTCGGGCTTTCCGGGAGGAAGTCCACCTTGTAATCCCCGGGACCGACCACCGCAAACGGAATGGTGCCCGGATCCGGACTGTGGGTATGGGGCAGGTGCACGATGCTGCCGGGATATGGGCTCTTGTCCATGGAGACCCCGGTGTTCACGTCCCGCCAGTTCCCGGCAGGGAGCCCACCGTGTTTGATCAGAATCACCGAGCCCGCTGGAGCGAAGAGCCTGGTGCTGAAGCTGCCGTCGGCAGCCGAAATGGCGTGGGCTTGGTGCAGGGACCCAAGGTTGACCAGCAGGACGTGCGCCAAACCCAGGCATGCACCAGATGCTCCGGTGACTGTGGCCTCACCGAGTTCATCGATATCGCCAAAGGTGATCTTCGAGGTGTCGGGCGGATTTACGGGAATCGGATCAACAAGCTCTTCACTCAGGGAGAGTACGAAACCGCCTATGTCGCCCAATCGTAGATCGACCGGTTCCTCGATCGAGTAGTAGTACTCGGGAGGCGTTACTCCTGCCCAATAAACCCCCACCGGTACGACGATCTCAAATTCACCTCCTGCTTTCGTCCGGGTGGTCAATAGATAGGTGGAATCCTCCCCAGAGGCGTCGAATGAAAAGGCGTGCAAGACAACCTCGATCTGCTCTTGCCCGGCGTTCCCATCCGGCATGACGACGTGCCCACCGAGCAGATGACCCGCCTCGAGTTGGAAGTCCTGGGTGAGATCGGCCTCCTGATACCCAAGGTTGATGACGTACCCGGCCAGTCGCGAATCGAGTGGCGCTCGCACGGTCAACCAGATGGGACCGGGGGCCATCGACACCTGGTAGTAGCCGTCGGAATCTGTCGTAGCGGAAGAGGCGCTGTCCCAAGGATAAAAGGCTTCCACTACGGCATCGGCCACCCCCGACGCCAGTGGTCCTGTGACCGTACCGGAAATGGTGATTGGCCCGTCCCTCTGCGACAGCACATGTGTGTTCGTCGCAGACGCCAAGGCCGGTGAAATAACCACAACGAGGAGACACGCGAGTTTGCGGAAACGCATCGTTTGCTCCCTACCTTGTTGGCGCCCCACAAAGCGCGGTTGGCGCCTCCAGGTATATTGATCGCAGATGTCACTCAAAGTATAACAAAGTGGAGTGGTCCAAGCCGCCCAACAATATCGCCGAACGTGATATCGTTGCGTCGCGGGTTGTCGCGAAAAAGGGCTGCCCCGATCGCTCATTCTCACACCCGATCGTTCCTCAGTCTGGCCAAGGAGTCACCGTGCCGTTTTTCCGCAGTTGGCGTCCGGTTTCATTCGCCGTTCTATTGCTTGTTGTAGTGGTGGTGGGACTCTCGTGGTCCCATCTGATCAATGTCATGATGCCTGCCGACAGCAGGCCCGGGTCCATTCCCCAGGTGGTTGTCCCCGTCACTCCTGAGGGATTCGAGACCATCGTTACCGCCCTGGAGATCGATTTCCCCCTGGCTGTCGCCGAATTCAACCATGTCGACCTGTTCCGGGAGGCAGGCATCCTGTCCTACGACGGACCGGCCACATGCCTGGAGTGTCACGAGACACTCGACTACACGGACGCAGTAGGCCAAGAGCAAACAGTCGACTTGATGGCCAATCTGACCGACTCCGCCCACTATCGATTCTTTACGAAAGACCACCCCAATGTCTGGGGATTCAACGGCGAAAAGGCCGATGACTTCGCCATGGGCAAATTGAACCGCCCCTGTCCGAAACCCGGTTCTTTTGCCATGACCGCCTGGGCCGAGGTCGTGACGACAGCCGACGGTGACACCCTGAGTGAAGGCTGCGGCCAGTGCCATATCGGCGGCCAGTACCAGGCGCCTCTGGGCGAGATGATGCCCCTGTACCGGACCCTTTCGGCAGAAAAGGAAGCCATCGATTGTCTGATCTGCCATGCCGTCGCCTACGACATGAACCGCAAGCAGGTTGTCACCGACCCCAACGGACGCAATCGCTGGGACCAGGATCGCAGTTTGAGGGCCGCTCTCTCGGTGACAAAACCGACGGCCGTCGCCTGTCTGCGCTGTCATCAACACAACATGGGCGGGGACATCTACGTCGATCCGGCCGGCCCCGAATACTCCCAGAGCCTGTTGAATCTCGGTCGTGAGCGACCCAGAGTCCAGCACCCCGGCTCGAAACGCGGCACCCCCTACT
>JBDLIO010000566.1:0-2898 GCA_039714865.1 Acidobacteriota bacterium
CGTGGACGTGGCGGAGGATGGCGCCCAGGGGGTCGTTCTTTTCGACCGGTTTCTCCACGAGTTCGTCCTGACCGATCTCCTGATGCCGCGGATTGGCGGGATGGAGGTGTTGCGGCGGATTAAATCCATCCAGCCGGCAACGGCCGTCGTCATCATTACGGCCCACGGTACCGTCGAGAAGGCAGTGGAGGCCATGCGGGAAGGCGCGGTGGATTTTATTACCAAACCGTTCTCCATGGCCCAGCTGTTTGTTCGGCTCTCGAACATCTGCTCGTTCCGCAGGCTTCGTGAACAGAACGTCCGGCTCCAGGAACAGTTGGAGACGCGGTACTCCTTTTCCAACATTATCGGAAGAAGCAAGGCGATGCAGGAGATGTTCGAGTTGATCAAAGTGATCGCGGACTCCGATGCCAGCGTTTTGATCCAGGGGGAGTCGGGGACCGGCAAGGAGCTGGTGGCATCGGCCATCCACTTCAACTCGCCGCGGCGCTCCAGGCCGTACATACGGGTCAGCTGTGCCTCGCTTCCCGAATCGCTGATTGAATCGGAGTTGTTCGGCTATGAGCGGGGTGCGTTCACCGGGGCGAGTCAGCGACGAGTCGGACGGTTCGAGGCGGCCCACGGTGGAACCTTGTTCCTCGACGAGATCGGCGAGTTGCCGTTGTCATTCCAGGTCAAGCTGCTCCGGGTGTTGCAGGAACGTCAAATCGAGCGATTGGGATCAAATAGGCCCATCGACGTGGATCTGCGGGTCGTTTCGGCGTCGCTCCGCCCGTTGGAGGAGGAGATCGCAGAAGGACAATTTCGCCAGGACCTGTTTTTCAGACTCAACACAGTGACAATTCATTTGCCACCCTTGAGGGAGCGCAGGGAGGATATTTCTTTGCTCGCCCAGGTGTTCTTGAGGGAATTTGCCGAGGAACGGGGGAAGGATGTCGAGGGCTTCTCGGATGAAGTGTTGGAGGTTTTCGATGCGTATGACTGGCCCGGTAACGTTCGGGAGCTTCGGAATGCCGTGGAACGGGCACTTCTGTTCTGCCGTGGCCCCCAGGTCACCATTGGGGACTTGCCGAACAATTTCCATGACCTCAAGAGCCCGCGAACCGTGCGGTCTGCGGGGGATGTGGTGAAACTCCACGAAGCCGTAGTCCGGGCCGAGATCAATGCTATCTATGATGCCCTCGCCGCGACCGAAGGACGGCGGAGCAAGGCAGCGGACCTTCTTGGCGTCAGCCGGAAAACCCTTTGGGAGAAGATGAAAGCGTATGACTTGGAGGTCCGGTAGAATGCCGGCGGTTGGGTCTTGTCAGGGTGATACCAACGGAGAGATCTTTCGGGTGAAGGGGGCATCGATGCGAAATATTCTGGTGAAATTGATGGCGTTGGCGATCGTGGTTGCGGCAACGGGAGTGGTGGAAGTTGGGTCTGAGGAAATCGTCTCTGAGTTGATCGTCTCTGAAGATGTGTCGCGTGATGCGGAGTACTTGCGGGCGAGGGAACAGATGGCGGATCTCCTGGCTTCGGAGGAATTCGAAAAGGTTGAGGTTTCGGCTATTTCCTTTGATCAGGCGATGAGCTGGATATACCTGGCCGTTGAGACCTACCTCGATCAGGCGGCACCGGCTCTCGGGGAAGGGCAAGAGGCCAGGGAATATGGCGTCGAGGTGCTGCGGGGATTGAACGAACATAAGGTTCGCTTTAGCGGAGACGATGGCTACGATCTGGTAGGAGACCGAAATCTACTGGTAAGCACTGAGCAGGATGCGCTTGACTTGGGTGAGGTGCTTGCCCGGGTTGCCATCATGATCAACGAGTCCGGTGTTGGAAGTGGCATCAGCGTTGAGATTGCAGCCAAGAGAATATTCGAGGGTATGTTGCCGGCCGCCGGAACGAACCAGTCCCTCATCAGCCAGTACCTGACAACATTGCGCATTATGAGCAAGGCAGAACAGCGGGAATTGCTGAGGTATGCCCTTCGCTAGGAGCCTGTAGGGCCGACTCTGGACCACCGAGAACCGTTGTCCCAGGCGATGATGGTGAAACCTTGTTCCAGCTTGCCTTTACAGCAGCCTGGGGCGAAACCGACGATAAGCGAATCTGGCCCTGTCAACCTGCCGGATACTTCGCGGTCAGGTAGAACGAGGGTCAGTCGTGAGCCCTCCTGGCGGATCTCAAGAGGGCCGTCGGGTGTCGACCATGTTCCGGCAAGAGACGGCTGACCGCCTTCAAGGTAGAGGGTTGCCGGAGTGGTGGGCGTATTGGATGATGGCGGCGAAGAGGCGGCTGGAGTGGGTAGCGGAGGTGCCTGGGGAACAGTGGGCAGCACAGTTGGGGCATTTTGGTCCCGCTCGTCCACACTCCGGCCGACACCGAACCAGGGCAAGGGGCCGTCGGCGGCCGGGCGGACGAAGGTCCCTGCGATTACAGGCTGATCACTTCCTTCCTGAGAAGGGGTTGCGATCCACGCTTTCCAGATTTCCTGACCTCCGGCGCCCTGACGAGCCAGAACGAGGTGGCGACCTGCGAGCCAGCCCTCCACGGACTGCTCAAGGAGTGTGCCCGTGACGCGTCCGCCTGGGCCGGTGGCGATTTCGAGTGTGCCTTCCTGGCCGTTGGCGTTGATGAACCAGGAATAGGGCATCTCTCCCGCGGCCATGCAAGGAGCTATGCCTATCAGTAGTGCGAGGATCGACAAGAGTGATTTCGGGACAAGTGTGCTCATGGTTCTGCTCCAAATGCAGTTTACAAGAACCGGGCCCCGGAGGCAGATGGCTCTCCGGGGCCCGAAAATCCGATCATTACTGATCCGAGAATTAGAACTTGTACTGCCACTGGAGGATCCACCCGTCATCCAGGTATCCCCAGTTGCCGGTCCAATCGTCCGTGTCGCCACTGGCG
>JBDLIO010000567.1:0-2894 GCA_039714865.1 Acidobacteriota bacterium
CGATCCCGACCGAAGTCGGAGCCTGGTTCAAAATCAGGGAGGGCAGGACTTTTCCAGGTCCTGGGCCCAGTTCGAATCCGCTGCGGCGCCGATGTTCAATGGTGATGGCGCCGGCGTCTCGGTACTGGCCGCGCCCACATCATCGCCAAGTCGGAACCGACAACGACAGGCATTCGAAAGTCGGTTCCCGCAAGCAACGTGGTTCGAGTGGGCGCCGGTCAATGCCCAGTCCGAAGGCAGGGGCATGACCATGGCATTCGGCGCCCCGTTGAGAGTTGTTCCAAATCTCGAAGACGCACGGGTTGTTGTCGCCTTTGACGCGGACTTCCTCAACGACCATCCCGCTTCGCTCCGGTTGACGCGGGAGTTTTCTGCCGGTCGTAAACCCAGCGCTGAAACGATGAATCGACTGTGGGTTGCCGAACCCGGCATGACCGGCACCGGCGCCATGGCTGACCACCGATTGGCCGTTCCGCTGGGCCGGGTTGCGTCCGCCCTGGGCGCGGTCGCCTTTTCGCTGGTTACGGAGCATCACATCGAAATGCCCGAAGCGGCACGGGGCCTGCTCGACCAATGTTCGAACGAAGGACTTGGCGGGAATGAGGCGAAATGGGTTCGCCAGGCGGCGGCTGATCTGGTTGCCAATCCGGGCCATGGAGCTCTTCTGGTTGGGCGGAGACAACCGGCCGCCGTGCACGCGCTGGCAGCCGTCTTGAATCAGGCCCTCGGAAATATGAACCGTTCGGTCAGGTATGTCGATGCCGACATTCGGCCGTCGGCGGGGATCGAGGAGTTGGTCAACGCGTTGAACGGCGGCCAGGTGCAAAACCTCCTGATTCTCGGTGGGAATCCTGTCTTCGACGCCCCCGCGAACCTCGATTTTCAGCAAGCCCTGACCAAGGCCGAGCACTCAGTCCACCTTTCGCTCTACCGGGACGAGACATCGAAGGCCTGCGAATGGCATCTGCCGGAAGCGCACGCCTTTGAGTCGTGGGGTGACGGCCGCGCCTGGGACGGAACCTGGACGATGACCCAGCCGCTGATCGCACCGCTGTTTGAAGGACGGACTGCGATCGAGGTGTTGTCGTTGGTCATCGGCGAGGCGGAAGCGGGATACGACATCGTTCGGGAGACATTCGCCGACGCAGGTCTGGCGGGCCCGCAGGCGTTTGAAAAGGCCTGGAGATCGGCACTTCACGAGGGCGTGGTCCCAGGGACCGTCCCCGCTGCGGTCGAGCCACGATTTGACGCCGAAGGGTTGCTGGCAGCGGCAGCAGATTGGATGGAGGCGACCTCCCGACCGGTACCGACGGCCGAACGGCCCGAGGTGGTTTTTGCCGTCGATCCAAAGATGTTTGATGGGCGGTTTGCCAACAACGGCTGGCTTCAGGAGCTACCCGAAGCCCTGACCACGATCACCTGGGACAACGCTCTCCTGATGTCCCCTTCGACCGCCCGGGACATCGGGTTGAAGGACGGGGATCTCGTGACGGTAGAAGCGTCCGGCGCCTCGATTGAGTTGCCGGTATACGTGCTGCCGGGACCGGCCAGATTTTCCATGACGGTATGGTTGGGCCACGGGCGGGAGGCAGCCGGCAAGGTCGGCAACGGTGTCGGTGCCAATGCCTACAAGCTGCGGACGACCGAGAACCTGTGGTCGATTGACGGTCCTTCGGTGACCTCGACCGGCCGACACTATCAGCTGGCGACAACGCAGGCTCACTGGGCGATCGATACGATCGGCTTCGAAGCCCGCCAGTTGAGAGTCGGACAACTGGCCCGCGAAGCCTCTGTTGATCAATACCTGGAAGACCCAGAGACCTTCAGACATATGGATCATCACCCGCCGCTGGTCTCCCTGTGGCAGGAGAAGACCTACGAGGGTGAGCAATGGGGAATGGCGATTGATCTCAACGCGTGCACGGGCTGCAACGCCTGTGTCGTTGCCTGTCAGGCGGAGAACAATATCCCCGTGGTCGGCAGGGAGCAGGTCCTCAACCAGAGGGAGATGCACTGGATTCGACTGGATCGCTACTTCAAGACACCTGAAGACGTAGGTCCGGATGAGGTCGATGACGCTCAGGTTGCTTTTCAGCCGATGACCTGTGTGCAGTGTGAGATGGCTCCGTGCGAACAGGTGTGTCCGGTGGCTGCGACTCAACACACCGAGGACGGGCTCAACGCCATGGTCTATAACCGGTGTGTCGGAACCCGTTATTGTGCCAACAACTGCCCCTTCAAGGTCAGAAGGTTCAATTTCTTCAACTATCAAAAGGATCTCGCCGAGGTCTCGAAAATGCAGTTCAACCCCGAGGTCACCGTCAGGTCCCGGGGCGTGATGGAAAAGTGCAGCTTTTGTATCCAGAGAATTCAGAAGGTTCGCATCACGAGCGGCAACGAGAACCGTGCCATCGCGGATGGTGAGATCACGCCGGCATGCGGTCAGACCTGCCCGGCCCAGGCGATCCACTTTGGAAACCTGAACGACCCCGAGAGCGCCGTCTCTGCATCACGTGAAAACCCCAGGTCCTATGCGACGCTGGCGGAGTTGAACATCAAGCCGAGGGTCCACTATATGGCCCGTTTGAGAAATCCCGCCGGACACTCCGAGCAGGATGCCGGCGGCCCGCCAGAGCAAGGGCACGCCGCGCCGCATGGGAAGGAGTCGGCCTGAACCTCATGAGTATGCGAACCGCTGATCTCAAGTATTTGAATAACACCACCGACGATCCGACGGGACGCCCGCCGTTGGTTTTGGGCGGACGGACCTTTGGGGACGTCACCGACACCGTCTGCGGCATCGTCGAAAACCCGAGAACGCCTCCCTTGTGGTATGCGTTCTTCGCCGTGAGCTTGAGCCTGCTGGGTGTGCTCGGGGCCATGATCGCCTACCT